>JASHSR010000375.1 GCA_030038645.1 Gammaproteobacteria bacterium | reverse complement strand
GAGCAGCACCATCGCGAGCGCGGCGAGGAACGACGGCCCGGGATGATCGTCCAGCGTCTGCACGCAGCGCTGCAGGCCCTCGCGAAACAGCGCGGCGAGGAGCAGGTAGAACAGGAGGACGGCGGCGGCGAAGCTCCACGCCCAGCCGAGATCGAGGCGCGGCGCGAGCAGACGGCCGAGGAGCATGCAGTGCTTCGTCCAGGCCTGCAGGCCGTGCGCGCCGTGGAAGAGTCCCGCCACGACATTGACGCTTCCGCCGTGGATGACGGCCGCGGGGTCGCGCATGAGCGAGCCGAACACGTTGACCACCTGGCCCTCAATGTCGGCCTTGGGCCCGAGCCTCATGTCGCCGAACACCGAGACCGCGTTGCCATCGACGGGACCATTGATGGAGTTGTCGCCGAACACGGAGACCGCGCTGTTGGCGACGCTGCCGTTGACGGTGAGGTCACCCAGCACCGCGACGGCCGAATCGGTCACGGTGCCGTTCACGGTGGCATCGCCCAGCACGGACACCACGTCGCAGGCAGTCTTGCCGGCCTCGAGCGTCGCGTCGTGACCGATGGCGACGAGCTCGCGATCGCTCGCGCAGTCGTAGTCCAGACTGCTCGCCAGGACGCCGCCCGGGCCCGGCGCCGCCCGAGCGGTTGCAAGGCAGGCGCCGAGGCCGGCGAGCAGCGCGCCGGCCAGGAGGCAGCGAAGAGAGTTCCTCATACCGAATGCACCTTGGAACGCGGCGATGTGAGATGGAGCAGGAGGTAGCTCAGCGCGATCAGTGCCGCATAGACCACACCGCTGACGACGAGCCCGCCGAGCAGCCAGTCCTTCGGAATCCTGTGCGCCAGGCGCACGGCGAGCTGCGCGAGCCCCAGGAGCATGCGGCTCGTGCCCGTCACGCCGTCGACGAAGGGCGCGACACCGGAAGTGCTCAGCGCGTGCATCAGCCGCACCCCCAGCCACGACGCCAGCAGCCAAACGAGCGGGACGCAGAGCGTGCAGCCGGCGATCAGCAGCGCCCGCGCCGCCGCGGGCCACTGGGCGATACCGGCAGCGCGTTCCGGCAGCGCGGCGCGCCGCTCGATCTCGGCGAGCACGCGCGATTCGAGCCCGGCCGGCGCGCGGCGTGGCGGCAGCTCGCGCAGCGCCCGATGGGCGAGCTGCTCGAGGCGCTCCTCGCCAGGGGATTTGGGCGTGCTCATGACGGTGTGCCGCTCCGGCCGTCCGTGGGCGCGAGTCCGCTCTCGGCGAGCGACCGGGCCATGGCGAGCCGGCCACGCAGCATGTCGGTCTTGATCTTGGCGAGCGAACGGCCGAGATGCTGGGCGATGTCCTTGTAGGACATCTCCTCGAAGTGAAACAGCACCAGCGGCACGCGCTGATGATCCGGCAGCCGCTGCAGCGCCCCCTCGATGAGCGCGTGGCGCTCCTGCCCGTCGAGCTGCTGCAGCACGGTGTCGAACGACGCCGCAGCCGCGTCGAGCTCCCGCTCGGGGGGCTCGTCGACGAACACCTCGGAGAACAGCCGCCAGCGCTTGCGGTGACGCGTGAGGTGATTGAGCGTGAGGCGGGTGGCGACGGTCTTCAGCCAGCCGCCTGCGGCGGGGCTCGCGCGCAGCTGCTCGAAGTGCTCGTAAGCTTTCAGGAAGACGTCCTGGCTGATGTCCTCGGACTGGGCGGCGTTGCCCGTGAGGCGCACCGCCGTGGAGAAAACCATGTCCTGATAGGCGCGCATGAACGCTGCGAACTCGCGGGAATCGGGCCTGGAGCTTGCCGAGTGCACGGATGAGTCATCTTTTGAGGCCAGAACACGGCGAGCGCGGAAAAGTTGCAACTTCGCGCGGCGCATCCGCCGGTGGCTCTCCCCGGACAAGGGACGGTCCGGGAGGCATCCGGCCGCCGGCAAGGCTACCTCAGGGGTCCTCGGGCGCGCATCCGCACTCGCCCCGGCGACCGGCTGGGCACGGGCCGAGGAGACGTTTATGCGACTCGAACGCGCATCTCGCCGATGCGCTCGATGCGCGCGTGCATGAGATCGCCGGGGAAGACTTGCGAGACGCCTTCCGGCGTGCCGGTCATGATCACATCCCCGGGATGCAGGGTATAGAAGCTCGAGGCGTACTCGATGAGCCGCGCGACGTCGAAGATCATGTAGCGGGTGCTCGATCTCTGGCGGCGCTCGCCATTCACATCCAGGCTGAGCTCGAGCGCATGGGGGTCGTCGATCTCATCGGCGGTGACGATCCACGGTCCGAGCACCGCGTAGGTATCGACGGACTTGCGATAGCCCGGCATCTCCGGTCCGCGCACCGTCATATCGAGCCCGATGCAATAGCCGAGAACGTGATCGAGCGCCCGTTGCCGCGAAATGCAGCGGGCTTCCCTTCCGATGACGACCGCGAGCTCGACCTCGTGATCGGTGCGCCGATCCGGGAATCGCAGCCGTACCTCCTCGGACGGTCCGACGAGGGAGGAGCCCGCCTTGAGGAACAGCCCCAGCTGGTCGAGCGACGTGAAGGTCTTTCCATGACTGATCGCGGGCTGCGCGTTGGCCTCCTCGATGTGCGCCCGGTAGTTGAGCGGCGCCCCGATGATCTTGCCGGGGTTGGCGACGGGACTGTCGAGCCTCACCGAGTCCAACGGCAGGCGTGGCAAGTCGCGCGCGAGCCGCAGCCGCGGCAGGAGGTCCGGGATCTGGCGCACGATCCAGTCTCCGGCGGGAAGCGGCCATGCCGGGCGCCTGTCGAGGAGCTCCGTCGCATCGAGGAGGCCTCGCTCGTCGATGAGGCCGATCCGGTCTCGATTGAATCGGCAGATCTTCATGCTGGAAGCCCTCGCCGCCTTGCTGTAGACTGACCGCTGATCATCAGTATACGGGATCGCGGTACGCGCCGGCTCGAAGCGCTCCAGAACCGAGGACCACGATGTCCGAAGAACAAGCTGCGGGCGCGGCGGCGGCCGGCGCCGAGCGCCGCCCCTTCTACGACGTGCTCGAGAAGCACAATCTTGCGCCGCTGTGGGAGAGTCTCCACGATCTCGTGACGACGGCCCCGGTCACCGCCGCCGTCCCGTTCAAATGGGACTACGACGTCGTCCGTCCCCATTTGCTCGAAGCCGGCCGCCTGATCACGGCGAGGCAAGCCGAGCGCCGAGTTCTCATCCTCGAGAATCCCGGTCTGCGCGGGCAGGCTCGCGCGACGAACTCCCTCTACGCGGGCATCCAGCTCGTGCTGCCGGGCGAGATCGCCCCGCCGCACCGCCATACGCAATCGGCGCTGCGCTTCGTCCTCGAAGGGCGCGACGGCTATACGGTCGTCGAGGGCGAGCGAACGCCGATGCAGCCGGGCGACCTCGTCACCACCCCGAGCTGGACGTGGCACGAGCACGGCAACGAGACGGACGGCCCGATGATCTGGATCGATATCCTGGACGTGCCGCTGGTCGCGCTGCTCGGCAGCGGCTTCATGGAGTCGTCCGAGCTCGAGCGGCATCCGGTCGCGAGACCGGCCGGCGACAGCTCGGCCCGGTATGCGCAGAACATGCTGCCGGTCGACTGGCGGCCCGCGTCGAGGGCCTCGCCCATCTTCAACTATCCGTACTCGCGCTCGCGCGAGGCGCTCGCGACGCTGGCGCGCAACGGCGCTCCCGACCCATGCCAAGGCTACAAGCTGCGGTACGTCAACCCCGCGACGGGCGGCTCCCCCATTCCAACGATCGGAACGTACCTGCAGCTGCTGCCCGCGGGATTGCGCACCGCTCCGTGCCGCTCCACGGACGGCACGCTGTACGTCGTCGTTGAAGGCGAAGGGGAGAGCCGGGTAGGTGATGTCGGCTTCCGCTGGAAGCCACGCGACATATTCGCGGTTCCGAGCTGGACATGGCACGTCCACGAGGCCAGCGGGACGGCCGTGCTGTTCAGCGCCTCCGATCGACCCGTCCAGGAGGCGCTCTGCCTGTGGCGCGAGGAGCGCGCCCCGGCCGGCCGCGCGGCGTAGCGTGCAGACTGCTTGCACTATGATAATCAGTATGCAATCTTACGCTCCTCGGCGGGTCGAGGCATGCGATGAAACCCTTCTCCACGGCGCACCTGCTGCCCACCTCGCTCGTGGGCTCTTATCCGCAACCGGACTGGCTGATTGACCGCGAGAGGCTCGGCGGCCGCTTTCCGCCGCGCGTGCGGGTCCGCGAGCTCTGGCGCGTCGCGCCGGAGCACTTGGAGCAGGCTCAAGACGATGCGACGCTGCTCGCGATCCGGGACCAGGAGCTCGCCGGAGTCGACATCGTCACGGACGGCGAGATGCGGCGGGAGAGCTACTCGAACCGCTTCGCGACCGCGCTCGAAGGGGTCGATATCGACAATCCTGGCGTTGCCCTCGATCGAAGCGGTCACGAGAATCTCGTGCCGCGAGTCGTCGGCCGGATCCGGCGCAAGCACGCGGTGCAAGTGCGGGACGTCGAGTTTCTGCGGGCCAATACCGACAGGCCGATCAAGATCACCGTTCCCGGGCCGTTCACGATGGCGCAGCAGGCGCAGAACGACTACTACCGAGACGAGGAGGAAATGGCCCTGGACTACGCCGCGGCAGTCAATGCCGAAGTGCGGGATCTTTTCGCGGCCGGGGCCGATGTGGTGCAGCTCGACGAGCCGTACATGCAGGCGCGGCCGGAGAAGGCGCGAGTGTACGGCACGAAGGCGCTCGATCGGGCGCTGCAGGGCGTCGAGGGATGCACCGCGCTGCACATCTGCTTCGGCTACGCCCAGATCATCCATCAGCGGCCGACCGGCTACTCGTTCCTGCCGGAGCTCGCAGCGACACGCGTCGAGCAGATCTCGATCGAGACGGCTCAATCCCGCCTCGACACTTCGGTGTTGAGGCGTCTGCCCGACAAAACGATCATCCTCGGGGTGCTCGACCTCTCGACGCGGGAGATCGAATCGCCCGCGACGGTCGCGGAGCGGATCCGCCGGGCGCTGCCTCACGTCGATGCCCGGCGCCTGATCTTGGCGCCGGACTGTGGGCTCAAGTATCTGCCGCGTGAGGTGGCGTTCGCGAAGCTCCAATCGATGGTGGCCGGGGCGAGGATCGTGCGCTCGGAGCTCGAGAGGGCGGCGGCCGCGGACCGCTGAGCGCCGGCGCCGCGGCGCCCGCATCGCAAGTCCGCCGCGCCG
>JASHSR010000374.1 GCA_030038645.1 Gammaproteobacteria bacterium | reverse complement strand
CTCGCGGCGGATCATCTCACCGGCGAGCGCGAGATAGGCGAGCGCCCCGCGCGAGTCCTTGTCGTGAAACAGCACCGGCCTGCCGAACGAGGGCGCCTCGGCGAGGCGGATGTTGCGCGGGATGATCGTGCGAAAGACCTTGTTGGGGAAGTGCATGAGCAGCTGCGCGCTCACCTCGTTGGCGAGGTTGTTTCGCGGGTCGAACATGGTGCGCAGGATGCCCTCGATCTCCAACGCGGAGTTCGCGGCGGCGCGGATCTGCTCGATCGTCGCGAGGAGGGCGGAGAGCCCTTCGAGCGCGTAGTACTCGCACTGCATCGGGATGAGCACGCTGTCGGCCGCGACGAGCGCGTTCACCGTCAGCATGTTGAGCGCCGGCGGGCAATCGATCAGCACCACGTCGAACGACTCGCGCAGCGGCTGCAGCGCCTTGCGCAGCTTCGTCTCGCGCCCCACCGTCATCGTGAGCAGGCGCACCTCCGCGGCGGTGAGGTCCTGGTTGGCGGGCGAGAGCCGGAACCCGGCGGGCTCGATGGTGATGAGGCCGCTCGCCATGTCGGCCTCGCCGAGCAGCGCTTCGCAGCTGCCGCGCTCGATCTGCGTCTTGTCGACGCCGCAGCCCATCGTGGCGTTGCCCTGCGGGTCGAGGTCGACGAGCAGCATGCGCCGCTTGGTGGCGGCGAGCGAGGCGGCGAGATTCACGGCCGTCGTGGTCTTGCCCACGCCGCCTTTCTGGTTGGCGATCGCGATGACGCGCTTCATGGGCGGATAGTATCGGACCTCGGCGGCCCGCTGGGTACGGGCGTCAGCGATCCGAGCATTCCGCCACGACGAGATGGCGCTCCTCGCCGAGGCCCGGGACCTGAAGCGGCCGGACCTGGACGATGCGCCACGGCGGCCGAACGGCAGCGATCTCGGCGGCCGGGTAGCGGCCTTTCATGGCGAGCACGCGTGTGCCGGCACCGCACAGGCCCCGCACCGTCGCGAGCAGCTGGGGAAGCGCGGCGAAGGCGCGCGCGGTGACGGTGTCGAAGGGAGCCTCGGGATGCAGATCCTCGGCGCGCGAGTGCGCGACCGTCACGTTCTCGAGCGCGAGCGCGCGGGCCGCATGCAGGACGAAGCGGGTCTTCTTGCCGCTCGAGTCGACGAGGGTGAGCCGGCGCTCGGGATTCGTCACGGCGAGCGGCAAGCCCGGGAAGCCCGCGCCGGTCCCCACGTCCACGACGGTCTCGCCCGCGAGGTCTCCGTGGATCGACAGGCTGTCGAGGATGTGCCGGGTGAGCATGGCCTCGCGGCCGCGGATCGAGGTGAGGCTGTAGGCCTTGCTCCACTCCGCGAGCTCATCGAGCAGCCGCAGCAGGCGCTCCGCGGTCTCGTCGGTGAGCGCGACGCCGAGGAGCCGCGCGCGCTCGATGAGCCGCGCGCGCTCGATGAGCTGCGCGCGCTCGGTGAGGCGCGCCCGCTCGGCCGAGCCCGTACGCTCCGCGGAACCGGAGCGTCCGCCGGAGCCCGCTCCTCCAGCGATACGGGCGCGCTCGTCCCCGCCGCTCACACTCCCCCGTTCGCGACCAGCGCGGCCATCAGCTCGTTGAGGGGCAGGGCGTCGAGCCTCGCCGGGTCGGCGAACAGCGCCTGGATGCGCTCGCTTTGCCGCGGCGGGAAGCGCCTGGCCACGGCGCTGCGGAACTTCTCGAGGAGCAGCGGCAGGCCTTCCGCGCGGCGCCTGCGGTGGCCGATCGGGTATTCCACCTCGACGCGCCGGGTGGCGGTGCCGTCGCGGAAGTGCACTTGCACCGCGTTGCCGATGGAGCGCTTGTCCGGGTCGTAGTAGTCCCGCGTGAACTGCGAGCTCTCCCGGACCTGCATGCGGGCGCGCAACCGATCGATGCGCGGATCGGCGGCCACGGCGTCCTCGTAGTCGTCCGCCGTGAGGCGGCCGAACAGGAGCGGGACCGCGACCATGTACTGGATGCAATGGTCGCGGTCGGCCGGATTGGTGAGCGGGCCCGTCTTGTCGATGATGCGCACGCCCGGCTCCTGGGTCTCGATGACGATGCGATCGACGTCGTCCAGCCGGCCCGCAACCTCGCCGTGCAGCGCCATGGCGCATTCGACGGCGGTCTGCGCATGGAACTCGGCGGGATAGGAGATCTTGAAGAGCACGTTCTCCATGACGTAGCTGCCGAAAGGCTGCGGCAGCGCAAGCGGGCTGCCCTCGAGCACCACGTCGTAGAAGCCCCACTTCGGCGCGGTGAGGGCCGTCGGATAGCCCATCTCGCCGGCGAGCGCCATGAGCGCGTGGCGCACGCCGCGGCTCGTCGCGTCGCCCGCCGCCCAGCTCTTGCGCGAGCCCGTGTTCGGCGCGTGACGGTACGTGCGCAGCGCGCCGCCGTCGATCCAGGCGTTCGAGACGGCGTTGACGATCTGCTCGCGCGTGCCGCCCAGCATCGCCGCGGCGACGGCCGTCGAGGCGACCCGAACCAGGATCACGTGGTCGAGCCCCACGCGGTTGAAGCCGTTCTTCAGCGCGAGCACTCCCTGGATCTCGTGCGCCTTGATCATGGCGGTCAGCGCGTCGCGCACGGTGAGCGGCTCCGTGCCCTCCATGCGGGCCTTGCGGGAGAGGTAGTCGCCCACGGCGAGAATGGCGCCCAGGTTGTCGGACGGATGGCCCCATTCCGCGGCGAGCCAGGTGTCGTTGAAGTCGAGCCAGCGGATCATCGCGCCGATGTTGAAGGCGGCCTGCACCGGATCGAGCTCGTAGGAGGTGCCGGGCACGCGCGCCCCGCCGGACATCACCGCGCCCGCGACGACCGGACCGAGCAGCTTCGTGCATGCGGGATACTCGAGCGCCTGCAAGCCGCAGGCGAGCGCGTCCATGAGGCCGTGGCGCGCCGTCTCGTAGGCGAGGGCGCTCCGCACGGTGAAGCTGTGGACGTACTCGGCGATGGCGACGAGGACGTAGTCGGGATCGGCACGCGCCGCCGCTTTCGGATCGAGAGGCGCGGCCGGCGCCGGGTTGGAAGGCGAGGCCGGCGCCGGGCCGAAATGCGGAGTCGGTCCCGAGCCGGCCCGCGGAGCGGGCGCCGGGTTGGAGCGACCGGCCGGCTTGGGATCTTGCGTGGACACGGGCGGGTCGCCTGAGCGGGCGGCGCGGTCAGCGCTCGCCGAGCGGCACGAATCTCCGCGGCTCCGGTCCGACGTAGTTCGCCGCGGGGCGGATGATCTTGCCGTCGGCGCGCTGCTCGATCACGTGCGCCGTCCATCCCGTCGTCCGCGCGATGACGAACAGCGGCGTGAACATCGCCGTGGGCACGCCCATCAAGTGGTAGGAGACGGCCGAGTACCAATCGAGGTTCGCGAACATCCGCTTCGCGTCCGCCATCACGGACTCGATGCGCTCCGCGATGGCGTAGAGCCGCGTGTCGCCCGCCTCACGCGCGAGGCGGCGGGCGACTTCCTTGATCACCTCGTTGCGCGGGTCCGATACCGTGTAGACGGGGTGGCCGAAGCCGATGATGACCTCCTTCGCCGCGACGCGCGCGCGGATGTCCGCCTCCGCCTGCCGCGGGTCGTCGTAACGACTCTGCACCTCGAGGGCCGCCTCGTTCGCTCCGCCGTGCTTGGGGCCGCGCAGCGCGCCGATGGCGCCGACGATCGCGGAGTACAGATCCGCCCCCGTGCCGGCGATGACGCGCGCGGCGAAGGTGGAGGCGTTGAGCTCGTGCTCCGCGTAGAGGATGAGCGAGGTATGCATGGCGCGCACCCACGAGGCCGGCGCCGGCCGCCGGTGCAGGAGGTGCAGGAAGTGGCCGCCGATCGAGTCGTCCTCGGTCTCGACGAAGATGCGCTGGCCCGAGTGGGCGTAGTGATACCAATAGGTGAGCATCGACCCGAGGGAGGCGATCAGCCGATCGGCGATGTCGCGCGCGCCTGCGGCGTCGTGGTTCTCCTTCTCCGGCAGGAGGCATCCGAGCATCGAGACGGCGGTGCGCAGCACGTCCATCGGATGCGTTGACGGCGGCAAGCGCTCGAGGACCTCGCGCAGGGCGGCCGGCACGCCGCGCAACGCTTTGAGCTTGGTCTTGTACGCCGCGAGCTCCGCCGCGCGAGGCAGCTCGCCGTGGATGAGCAGATAGGCGATTTCCTCGAATTCCGCGGCTTCGGCCACCTCGAGGATGTCGTAGCCACGGTAGTGCAGGTCATTACCCGTCTGCCCGACCG
>JASHSR010000373.1 GCA_030038645.1 Gammaproteobacteria bacterium | reverse complement strand
GCTCATGAAGGGAGTGTTCCACTACCGCTGAGCGCCGTGGATCAGCGCATCGCCGATCTGCTGAGCCTGCTCGAGCTCGAGCCGCTCGAGGTGAACCTCTTTCGCGGCGAGAGCCGCGATATCGGCAGCCCGCAGGTCTTCGGGGGCCAGGTCCTCGGCCAGGCACTCATGGCCGCATCGCGCACGGTCGAGGGCCGCATCGTCCATTCGCTGCACGCGTACTTCTTGCGGCGCGGCGACTTCAACGCACCGATCATCTACGACGTGGATCGCAGCCGGGATGGACGGAGCTTCTCCAACCGCCGCGTGGTCGCGATCCAGCACGGCGAGCAGATCTTCAACATGACCGCCTCGTTCCAGGTGGCGCAGCCGGGTCTCGAGCATCAGATCCCGATGCCGAGCGTGCCGCCGCCGGAGTCGCTCGCCGACAGCTCCCGGGCGCGCCCGGAGCTTCTCGCTCGCCTGCCCGAGCGGGTGCGGCGGCTGCTCGAGACGTCGCGCCCGTTCGAGTTCCGCAGCGTTCAGCCGGCCGACGCCCTGCAGCGCTCGAACGCGGCCCCGGCGCGCGAGATCTGGTTCCGCGCCGTGAGCGCGGTTCCCGGCGGCGAGACGCTGCAGCGCTGCCTGCTCGCGTACGTCTCGGACTTCTATCTGCTCGAGACCGCGACGCTCCCCCACGGCATCTCCTCCTTGAGCGGGCGGGCGATCGTCGCGAGCATCGATCACGCGATGTGGTTTCACCGTCCGCTGCGAGTGGACGAGTGGCTGCTCTATGCGGTGGAGAGCCCGAGCGCCTCGGGCTCGCGCGGCTTCGCGCGGGCCAGCGTCTTCTCGCGCGACGGGCGGCTGGTCGCGAGCACCGCCCAGGAGGGGCTGGTCCGTCTCGTCGAGGAGACGGCGGACCCGCAGCACGACTAGCATAGGGAAAGCGCGTGCGATGCCTTTTGATCGCGAGTCTGCTCTTCGCAGTCGTGTCCGCCGCGTCGGGCGCGGCGGCGGGGCAGGCGCCGGAGGGGAGCGATGCGCAAGCGACCGTCGCGGCGCTCGTTGAGAGCTGGTCCGGCGTCTACGACGACCTCGAGCAGGTGATCTTCGACGAGCGCGGGCTCTCGCCGCTCGTCACCGACGACACTCGGCGCATCCGCACGATCATAGCGCCCGTCGCGCTGCCCTGGCTCGGCAAGAGCGTGCTGTACCTCGAGGAGTTCTTGCAGGACGACCCCGACGACCCGCGGCGCCAGGTGCTGCTATGGCTCGCGCCGGAGCGCGGGTCCGGGACCGATACGGTGAGAGTCCGGCAGCTCACGTTCCGCGAGCCCGAGCGCTGGCGCCATCTGTATCAACATCCCGAGCGGCTCGAGAAGCTGCGCCTGAGCGATCTCGCCTCGATGCCCGGCTGCGATCTGCTGCTCACGCGCGATGGGGACCAATTCCGCGGCGGCACCGTCGGCCGCAACTGCCTCGAGTCGACCGGGCATCCGCAGCACTACGTCGATTACCAGCTGCTCGTGGGCGACGGCCTCAACTGGTACCGCAAGCGCCTGTTCCGGCTGGACGACGACGAGCTCGTCACGGAGACGGTGGGCTTCAACTGGTTCGAGCTGCATCAGGCGCGGCTGTTCGCCTGCCGCGTGCGCTGGTCGCGCTCGGGCCGGGCGGCCGACCTCGCGCCGCTCACGATCGTCGATCTGCACGACCAGGGCGGAAGCGCGCGCTTCACGACGCCGGACGGCCACTCCTACGAGCTCGAGCTGCATAGCGGGGATTGGCCGTTCGACACGAATCGCGACGCGCTGATCCTGATCCTGAGGGAGCTCGGCTCGGGAGCGCCGCTCGCCTCGAGCTGGACGGGGCTCGACGCGAAGCAAATCTCCGTGTCGCTCGGCGCAATGGACGTGAGATGCGGCCCGATCGCGCCGAACCCGAACGTGCGGTCGTGAGGCGCTTCGGCCGTGAGCCGTCGCGGCCGTGAGGCGCTGCGGCGAGGGCGGAAGCGGTCAGGGCGGAGCGGTCAGGGCGGAGCGGGCGCGGCGGCGACGAGAGAGGCGATCGCCCGCAGCAGGACGGGGTTGAAGTGCTGCGGATCCTCGAGCATGAGGAAGTGGCCCGCGCCCTTCAACGTGACCGCGCGGAACGCCGGATAGACCTTGCGGACGCGCGCCTCGTTCGCGGTGCGGCCGATGTCGGAGTCGATCGCGACGATGGGCACGTGGATCCGCGGCAGCAGCGTGGCGAAGTCGAGCGTGTTGAGACCGATCAGCGAGGGGATGGCGATCTGCGGCGGCTCGCGCGACATGTCGTCGGCCACCTTGCGCACGACGGCGGGGTCGGCGCTCTTCGCGAACAGCAGCGGCACGAAGCGGTGCATGTAGCCGACGAAGTCGGCGCGGAAGGGCGCGATCTGCCGCTCGAGCGCCTGGCGCTGCGGGGGTGGCAGGCCGAGGCTCGTGAAGGTGCCGATGCCGATGACGCCGATCAGGCGATTGCCGACGAGCGGCGCGGCTTCGAGCGCGACGGGGCCGCCCATGAGGTGGCCGACCAGCACGATCTCTCGGTTGGCGAGCTGTTGCACGACGGCGGCCACGTCCTGGCCGTAATGGGCCATGGACCAGTCCGTGCGATTGCGGCCCGATGCGCCGTGTCCCGCGAGATCCAGCGTGACGGTGGTGTACCTCGAGGAGAGGTCCGCAAGCTGTGCCCGCCAGTAGCCGGAGTCGCAGGCCCAGCCATGGATGAGCACGACCGCGGGATCACCGTGCCCGTACACGTGGTATGCGATGCGGACGCCGTCACGGGAATTCGCAAAGAGCGGCACGCCCTGCGCGCCTCCGGGAAGCGCGGCGGAGCTCTCACCGGGCGCTCGTGCGGCTCTCTCGCTTGCGCCGGCGGCAAGCATCGCCGCGCCTACCCCTTGCTTCGCTCCCGTGGCGGCGTTGCGAGCGGCCGGCGGCGCGGAGCGGCTGCACGCCACGGCCGCGGCGCACAGCCCCAGGGCGGCGATCGATCGCATCGGGATCACGAGGTCTCCTCGTCGCGGGGCTCGGGCGAGCGATCGCGAGTCCCAGGCGTGCGATCGCGGGTCCCGGGCGCGTGATCGCGGGTCCCAGGCGTGCGATCGCGAGGCCCGGGCGCGCGCAGGACTTTCCCGGGATTGAGGATGCCGTTCGGATCGAGCGCCCGTTTGATGGCGCGCATGAGGTCCAGCTCGACGGCGGAGGCATAGCGCTCGAGCTCCGCCACCTTCAGCCGGCCGATGCCGTGCTCGGCGCTGAAGCTGCCTCCGAACGCCTGCACCAAGTCGTGGATGGCCCGCATCACCGTCTCCGCGCGCGCGAGGAACGCGGCCGGGTCCGCGCCGGGGGCTTGGTTGAGGTTGAAGTGCAGGTTGCCGTCGCCGACGTGACCATACGCCACCAGCCGGCCGTCCGGCACGTGATCCCGCACCCACTCGGACCCCTGGCGCACGAACTCCGGCAGCCTCGCGACGGGCACGGAGATGTCGTGCTTGAGGCTCGCGCCGTCGCGCCGCTGCGCCTCGGGAACGCTCTCGCGCAGGCGCCAGAACGCCTCGCGGTCGCGCTCGCTCTTGGCGAGCGCCGCATCGAGCACCTTGCCGCGCTCGAGCGCCGCCGCGAGCGCAGTCTCGAGGGTCTCGGCGAGCGGCTCCTCGGCGCGCGAGGAGCTGAGCTCGCAAAGAACATACCAGGTGTGGGAGCCGCCGAGCGGATCGGCGACTCCCGGGATGTGGCGGGTCGTCAGGTCCACCGCGATGCGCGGGAGGAGCTCGAAGGAGCTCACGAGATCCGCGCCGCGCTCGCGCAGCTCGCCGAGCAGATCCACGGCCGCCTGCACGTCCGCCACGGCGGCGAATGCCGTCGCGACGCTCCGTATCTTCGGATAGAGCTTCAGGCTCGCGGCGGTGATGACTCCGAGCGTGCCCTCGGAGCCGAGGAACAGGGACTTCACGTCGTAGCCGGTGTTGTCCTTGCGCAGCGGGGTGAGGCTCGAGAGCACGCGACCGTCCGCGAGCACCACCTCGAGACCGAGCACCAGGTCGCGCATCATCCCGTAGCGCAGCACCTGGGTGCCGCCTGCGTTCGTCGCGAGGTTCCCGCCGATCTGGCAGCTGCCTTCGGAGCCGAGGCTCAGCGGGAAGAGCCGCTCGGCGTCGTCCGCCGCGCGCTGCACGGTCTGGAGCACGCAGCCGGCCTCCGCGACGAGCGTGAAGCCCGCAGCATCGACGGCGCGGATGCGGTCGAGCCGCGCGAGCGCCAGCACGATCTGCCGTCCGGACTCATCGGGCGTCGCCCCTCCGCAGTAGCTGGTGTTGCCTCCGTGGGGCACCACGCCGATCCGCCGCTCGTTGCAGAGCGCGAGGACCTGCGAGACCTGCTCGACGGCTCGCGGCAGCACCACCGCGCAGGCGCGGCCGTGATAGAGCCCGCGGTGATCGGTGAGATAGGGGGCGATGTCGGCAGGCGCGGTCAGCACGGCGTCCGCGCCGATCCGCTCCCGCAGTTGATCGCTGAGGGTCCGCAACGTGGCTCGGTTCGGCGCGGTGGCTCGATCGCCGCGGTGAGTCGGGCCGCCGCCGCCGCTCAGGGCGCCGCGCGCAGGGCGGCGATGCGCTCGTCGAGCGGCGGATGGCTCATGAACAGCTTCCTCAAGCCGCCCGCGGCGCCGCCCGATGTGATGCCGAATGCGGCGAACTGCGAGGAGGGCAGGGGCTGGTGGGCGGCCTTGAGCCGCTCGAGCGCCGCGATCATGTTCTCCCGGCCCGCAAGCCGCGCGCCGCCGCGGTCCGCGCGAAACTCCCGCCAGCGCGAGAAGGCCATGACGATCAGGCTCGCGAAGATCCCGAGCACGAGCTGGGTGACGAGCACCGTCGCGGAATAGGCGAGTCCGCGTCCCTGCCGGTTGCCGAACACGGCGCGGTCGACGATGTTACCGATGATGTACGAGAGGAAGATCACGAACGTGTTGACGACACCCTGGATGAGCGTGAGGGTGACCATGTCGCCGTTCGCGACGTGGGTCATCTCGTGGCCGAGAACCGCCCGCACCTCATCCTCGTTCATCCGCTGCAGCAGGCCCGTGCTCACGGCGACGAGCGCGCTGTCGCGCCGCGGGCCGGTCGCGAAGGCATTCGGCGCCGGCGATTGGAATACGCCCACCTCCGGCATGCCGACGCCGGCGGCCTGGGCATGGGAGCGGACCGTCGCGACGAGCCACTGCTCGGCGGGGGTCGTCGGCTGCTCGATGACCTGCACGCCCATCGTGCGCTTGGCGATCCACTTGGACATGAGCAGGGAGATGAACGATCCGCCGAAGCCGAAGATCGCCGCGAGCACGAGCAGCGAGCCGAGATTGGTTCCGGCGCGCGCGAGGTACGCATCGAGCCCGAAGATCTGCACGATGATCGTGATGACGAGCAGGATCGCCAGATTGGTGGCGAGGAACAAAAGAATGCGCTTCATGAGCGAGATCCCATGCCGAAAATAGCCCCACAAGACCTTGGACCGGCAGGGCGCGGCCCCGGTTCGGGCCTGAGCGACACTTTACCGGTCCCCCGTTATCACGGCTACAATGGGGGCTAAGCCGTTATTTTCAAAGGCTGCTCAGGCGGGCTGCTCCAGCAGCCGGGCGTAGAAGGCGTTCATGACGCCATAGCATTCGCAGCAGGCCGCCGCCTCGAGCTTGCGCCGGTTGGCAATGGTGATGATGCCCCGGCGGTACTCGATCAGGCCCGCCCGCCGCAGCTGGGCGGCCACCTCGCTCACGGACTGGCGGCGCACGCCCAGCATGTCCGCGAGCACCGACTGAGGCAGCTCGAACTGTGCCGTGCCGGCACGATCCTGCACCATGAGCAGCCACCGGCAGGCGCGCTGCCGGAGCGTATGGAGGATGTTGCAGGCCGCGGTCTGCTGAGCGGAACGGATGGTGTACGCCGCATACCGGTGCATCAGTCGCTGCAGAGCCGGGCTCTTGCGGATGCTGTCGAGGAACACCGACGCGGCGAGCCGATAGGAGCGGCCCTCGATTTGCTGCAGGACCGTGTTCGGGCTCGACTGCAGCCCGAAATACATTGACAGCCCGAGCACGCCTTCGTTACCGATCGCAGCCGCCTCGCACGCACCGCCCTCCTCGGTATTGATCGTGACCGCCATCGACCCGGTCAGCGGGAAATACGCGTGGTACATCGGCCTGTCCTGCCGATGGATCACCTGTCCCGCCGTGTGCGCGACCAGTTGCAGCGCGGACTGCAAGCCCGCGCTCTCGCGCACGAACACCTCAAGCATTCGGTTTCTCGAAAGCGCTGCCTGGACTGCTTTGATGCGTCCATCCGCCATAGCAAAGCGCCCCTGTTCGGCCCCCCGGCAGCGGCAATACTCAAGCAAGTGCCGTGCCCCGTTGTGTCGCCTACCGGACAGACGGCGCGTTCTTACAATTGTTAGAAGAGTGTTCCCGATCCTTCGCAACGGCGGTCCCGCCGTGCGGGGGGTGCTGTCGAGAGGGAGCCCACCCTTGTCCAAGCCGGATGCCGTCGCGCTGCACGGAAGAGTCTTGATTGCCGACGATTTGCCGGACGCCGCCCGCAGCCTCGCC
>JASHSR010000372.1 GCA_030038645.1 Gammaproteobacteria bacterium | reverse complement strand
GCCGGCCGCACGGCCTCCGGCAGCTCCGCGGGGCGGCTCACGAGGTCGAGCGTCGCCGCGGCCTCGCCGCGCACGCGGTCGCGCCAGAGCCTCGCGTCGTCGGCCGTAATGGGCTCCGCGGCGAACGCAGGATCGTCCGTGGGCGTTGCGAGCGCGC
Organism: Gammaproteobacteria bacterium; assembly: GCA_030038645.1. Lineage (GTDB taxonomy): Bacteria > Pseudomonadota > Gammaproteobacteria > Steroidobacterales > Steroidobacteraceae > JASHUC01. The sequence goes on along the minus strand of JASHSR010000372.1, from coordinate 2,365 downwards.
GATGCAGCTGCGCCGTGCGCAGGCCGAGCGTGTGCATGAGCGCGAGATAGGCGCCGTGCGCATCGGAGGGGACCGGAGCCGCCGTCCGGCGGTCCTCGAGGAAGCGGACCAGGTAGTTGAGCGTGTAGTCCCAGCCGTTGCCCTGATTGGTGACGAAGGCCTGCAGCAGCGCGAGCGTCGCGAGCGAGTCGTCGCCGCCGAGATACTCGACCGCGCCGGCAAGCGGGGCGACGTGGGGGAAGCGAGCGACCTCCGTGAGGAAGCGGCCGACCTCGAGCTCAGGATTGAGGCCGGGCTGGATGCGCCTGAAGGCCTTGAGGAACAGGCGATCCCCCATCTTGAGCGCGGTGTTGCTGCTTTGCGCGAGCGGCTGGCCGCTCGCGAGCTCGGCGCCCGGGTCGGGCCGCAGCTGCGAGTAGACGCCCGTCGCCGTGAATCGCAGCCGGCCGTGAGCGAGCTGACGCTCGCCGCCCGCGCCGATCTGATCGACGAGCGCCCGGCAGAAGCCCTCGTCCGTGAGCGCATCGGCGAGCACGCCGGTCCTTGCCTGCTGCCGCACGCGCGCGACCGCGGCCGCCTGCAGCCGCCCCCAGTGAGGCTCCCCGTGATCCTGGAAGGCGAGCGTGAGGGGCACGAAGTAGCGGGCGCTCTCGCCGGCGCTGTCCACGTCGAACAGCGCGACGAGCCATTCTCCGGCCTTGGCCGTCCACGTCGCATGGTCCGCCAGGCGGGCGCGCGAGATGCCCGGTCCCTTGCCGGCATACCAGCGCTGCGCGGCGATGTACTGCGGCAGCACACGCTCCTCCAGTTGCGACCGCAGCCGTGTGGCGAGGCCGCTGCGCCACAGTGCAACGTGCTCGGGGAAGAAGCTGTTCCATTTGTCGATGAGCACGAGCACGGGCGCGTCCTCCCGGGGCATGCGCTCCTCGTGCCAAGCAGGCGCTTGCGCCTCGCGGCTCAGGCGAAACCAGTAGAAGGCATAGCCGGGAAGCGTGAGCAGGTAGGGCAGATCGCCGATCGGCGGAAAGGGCGTGCGGCCGATCATCTCCGTCGGCACCATGCCTTTGAACTCGGCGAGGTGCAGCTCGACGGGCTGCGCGGAGCGCGCGAGGTTCACGACGCAGAGAATCGTGTCGTCGCCGTGCTCCCGCACGTACGCGAGCACCTTGCGGTTGCCCGGGCGGATGAACCGCATCGCGCCGCGGCCGAACGCCTGCGAGCTCTTGCGGACCTGCAGCATGCGCTTCATCCAATTGAGGAGCGAGGATCGGTCGCGCGTCTGAGCCTCGACGTTCACGGCCTGGAAGCCGTAGATCGGATCCATGATCGGCGGCAGATACAGCTGCTGCGGATCGGCGCGCGAGAACCCGGCGTTGCGGTCCGGGCTCCACTGCATCGGGGTGCGCACGCCGTTGCGGTCTCCGAGGAAGATGTTGTCGCCCATCCCGATCTCATCGCCGTAGTAGATGATCGGCGAGCCGGGCATCGAGAGCAGCAGCCCATTCATGAGCTTGATGCGGTCCGTGTCGTTCTCCAGCAGCGGAGCGAGGCGGCGGCGGATGCCGAGGTTCAGCCGGGCGCGCGGGTCGGCGGCGTACATCTTGTACATGTAGTCCCGCTCCTGGCTCGTCACCATCTCGAGCGTGAGCTCATCGTGGTTGCGCAGGAAGATCGCCCACTGGCAGGCGGGCGGGATGTCGGGCGTCTGATCGATGATCTCCGTGATGGGATAGCGGTCCTCCTGGGCGATCGCCATGTACATGCGCGGCATCAGCGGGAAGTGATAGGCCATGTGGCACTCATCGGCGTTGCCGAAGTAGTCGCGCACGTCCTCGGGCCATTGGTTCGCCTCGGCGAGCAGCATGCGGTCGGCGTAGCGCTCGTCGATCACCTTGCGGATCCGCTGCACCACCTCGTGGGTCTCGCGCAGGTTCTCGCTGCTCGTGCCCTCGCGCTCCACCAGATAGGGAATGGCGTCGAGGCGCAGCCCATCGACCCCCCGGTCGAGCCAGAACTTCATGATCCGCGTGACGGCGCGCTCGACGTGCGGATTGTCGAAATTGAGATCCGGCTGATGGCTGAAGAAGCGGTGCCAGTAATAGGCCTTGGCGAGCGGGTCCCATGCCCAGTTCGACGTCTCGCCGTCCGTGAAGATGACGCGCGTGCCCGTGTAGCGGTCCGGCGTGTCGCTCCACACGTAGAAGTCGCGCTTGCGCGAGCCGGAGGGAGCCCGCCGCGCGGCCTGGAACCACGGATGCTGGTCCGAGGTGTGATTGATGACGAGCTCGGTGATGATGCGGATGCCGCGGCGGTGCGCCTCCTGGATGAACCGCGTGAGGTCTTCGCGGGTGCCGTAATGCGGATG
>JASHSR010000371.1 GCA_030038645.1 Gammaproteobacteria bacterium | reverse complement strand
CACCACTGCGCGACCCGCGAGAGCTGGCGGATCTGCATCGGATCGAGCCCGAAGGCCATGCCGAGGTCGCGCAGGGCGCTGCGGTGCCGGTACATGATGACCGTCGCGGCGAGCGCTGCGCGCTCGCGGCCGTACTTGCCATAGACGTACTGCAGGACCTCCTCGCGCCGCTCGTGCTCGAAGTCGATGTCGATGTCCGGCGGCTCATTGCGCTCGCGCGAGATGAAGCGCTCGATGAGGAGCGAGGCGCGATCGGGGCCCACCGACGTGACGCCGAGGCAGTAGCAGACGAGCGAGTTCGCCGCGGAGCCTCGACCCTGGCACAGGATGCCGAGGCTGCGAGCATGGGCCACGATGTCGTACACGGTGAGGAAGTACGGCTCGTAGCGCAGATCGGCGATGAGATCCAGCTCGTGCTCGATGGTGTCACCGGCTCCGGGCGGAGCACCCTGCGGCCAGCGCATCCGCATGCCCTGCTCCACGAGCTTGCGCAAGTAAGTCGCCGGCGTCTCGCCGGCCGGCACGAGCTCCCGCGGATACTCGTACCGCAGCTCGTCGAGCGAGAACGTGCAGCGCTCCGCGACGGCGAGCGTCTCGGCGAGCAGCTCGCGCGGATACAGTCGGGCGAGCCGCGCGCGCTCGCGCAGATGCCGCTCGCCATTGGACTGCGCGTGCCAGCCCACTTCGGCGAGCGTCACATTGAGACGGATGGCCGTCAGAGCATCCTGCAGCCTGCGGCGCTCGCGGACGTGCATGTGGACGTCCCCGCTCGCGACGAGCGGCAGCCCGAGCTTTCGACCGACTCGTTGGAGCCTGTCGAGGCGCGCGCGATCCGCGCCGTCGCGCGTGAGCTCCACGGCGATCCAGACGTTTCCGCGGAAACGTTCCTGCAGCCAAGCGGCGGCTTCGAGGTCGGGCTGGGCATCAGGTCGCGCATCGGCCCGGGCCTCAGGCCGCACATCGGACCAGACATCGAGCCGGACATCAGACCGGACATCGGACCGCGCGTCAGGCAGCCACAGCAGAAGGCACTGATCAAGGCAGGATTCGACGTCGGCGCGCGTGAGGGCGTACTCACCCTTGGGTGCCGCACGCCGCCCGCGAGTGATGAGGCTGCACAGCCGGCCATATCCCTGGCGGTTGGTGGCCAGCGCGACGAAGCGCAGACCATCCGTGAGGCGGAACTCCGCGCCGATGAGGAGCTTCAGGTCCTGCTTCTTGGCCTCCATGTGGGCCCGCACGACGCCGGCGACCGAGCACTCGTCGGTGATCGCCAGTGCCGCATACCCGAGCCCCCGTGCGCGATCGACCAGCTCCTCGGGGTGCGAGGCGCCGCGCAAGAACGTGAAGTTCGTGAGGCAGTGAAGCTCCGCGTAGGCCGGCAGGTCTTTCAAACAGGGGCTCCCGTCCAAACGCGCTCTCCCGAGATTCCGCGGCGAGCGGCGATGGATCGGGAAATAGCTTGAACGGGAATCCGGGCGCGCGTCCATGCAGTGCCGGAAGACGATCAGTACTGTACGAGCCTGCGAGCTGTATGCCGACGCTCAAACAAGACCGATTCGCCTCCTCTGGCACACATCCGCAAAATCGCCGGGATTGAACGTCACGAGATAATCGATCTTGACGTTGACATCGTCGAGCATGAGCCTGATTGCGCAGTCCACCATACTCAGGGGACGCAAGCGGCTCAGGGAGGGCTCCAGCGAGAGCTCGAACGCGCTCCGAGCGTATGGGGAGTCATCCAAATAAGTGATTCGCGGCCGCTTGAGATAGAGACGTCAGCCAAACACTCCCTGCAAGAACCATCGATGCGGCTTCTCGCGCTCACGAAAGATCCACAGCCGCACTCCGCGCAGGTCGACGGCGTGATAGTAGTCCCGCGCGACCTCCCTGCTGCGCAATCCTGCTTCGCAGGTCGGTCCAGGGCAGCCGCCTTGCTGCGCATCCTGCTCCGCAGGTCGGCCCGGGGCGGGCTCCTGCCCGCCCGTGCGGCGCTTCAGCGCGCCGCACCCTGCCTGCCCGCACCACGCATGCGTGGTGCCCCCTTCCCACCAGCCGGTCTCGATGCGTTCCGACTCGCCGAGCAAACGCAAGGAGCCTCCGTGCTGCGGCAGCCCATCCCTCTCGGACAGAAGCTCCGGCGTAGGCAGCAACCATAAAGGACGTCGAAAGGCAGCCCAAGGCACCGGCGGACTCTGCGCCGGACTGGATGAAGACCACTTCGTGTGCGCTCCGACCCTACCTGCCTCGACTCTGCCCGCCTCGACCCTCTCGATCTCCACCCGCCGCGACGCCACCTCGGGACGATGCGTGGGATGCACCTGCAATCCGTGCACCGCTTCCGTACCCAAGCGCGCGCGTAGAAACTCGATGAGGTCCACCGATTCCGTACGCCGGACGCCGCCGCCATGCTCGCCCGGCTGCCAGAGCGAGTCGGCGCAGAGCTCGCGCGGCACGAGCTTGCCGGAGCGCAGCTCGCAAGAGCGCACCGGCTCCGGGAGCGCGAGCGCCGCCAGCCGCTCGCCGAGCAAGGCATTCAAACGACGCGGGTCCGCAGCCGGGGCGGCAAGCCTCAACACACACTGTGTCGGCGGCGCATGACGATGCCACAGGCGGCATTCGAGCTGGGTGATGCCGCACTGGTGCGCCTCGAGAAATTTCCCGAGGCTCTCGAGGAGCGGCGCGAGCGCCGCGAGAAGGGCCTCGTGCCGCTCCAGCTCGTACGCGCACGCGCGGCGCACGCGAAACCGCTCGGGCGCACGGAAGGTCCTGCGCAGGTCGGCGGCGCGGCCCACCAAGCGATCGAGCGAGGCGAGCGCCTCGGCGCCGAAGCGGCGCGCGAGTCCCGCCCGCGGCAGGCGCAACGCCGCTCCGATCGTGCGCACGCCCGCCTTCGCGAGGCGCTCGAGCACCTCCGGCGGCCAGCGCAGCGCCTCGAGCGGTAGAGGGGCGAGGGCTCCGACGAGCCGCGCGGACTCCGCCACGTTGAAACGCTTGCCGGAACGCGCGCCGGCGAGCGCCGCGAGAGAAGTCGGCGCAAGAGCGAGCCTCGGCCGGGATCCGGCCGCCCGGCACTCCACGAGGAAGCCCGCGCCGAGCTTCGCCGCGCCGCCGAACAGGCCGAGGCTCCCCTTCACCTCG
>JASHSR010000370.1 GCA_030038645.1 Gammaproteobacteria bacterium | reverse complement strand
AGATCTACGAGCAGAAGACCCGCCCGCTCGTCGATTTCTATGCGGCGCGAGGCATCCTGCGAAAGTTCTCAGCGGAAGGGGACGTCGAGACCGTGGCAGCCCGGCTGCAGACTGTCTTGAAGGATGTCATGAATCGGGCGCCCAGGCCGGCCCCCGAGCGAGAGCTAAAGCGAGCGCTCGAGCGAGGACCGAAGCGGGCGCAGAAGCGAGCGGCCAAACGGGCTCCCAAGCGAGCACCGAAGCGAGCGGCCAAGCGGGCTCCCAAGCGACAGCCAAAACGAGCGCCCAAGCGGACTCTCAGGCGAGCGCCCAAGCGAGCGACCAAGCAGGCTCGCAAGCACCGGGGCCGCGTCGCCTCCGCGCCGAGGGCGACCCGCCGCTCGGCTACCGTCCCGCGAGGTGGGCGACGACGCGCACCAGCTCCTCGGGCTCGACCGGCTTCGCGAGGTGCATCTGGAAGCCGGCGTCGTGAGCGCGGACGGCGTCCTCCGGCCTCGCGAAGGCCGTGAGCGCGGCCGCCGGCAGCTGATCGGGCCCGATGCTCTCGCGCACGGAGCGGATGAGCTCGTAGCCGTCTCGGCCCGGCATGGCGAGATCCGAGATGAGCACATCGGCCTGGAAGCCGTTGAGCACCGTGAGCGCGGCGTCAACCGAGTTGGCGGTGAGCACCAGGGCGCGGTAGCTGCCGAGGACGCGGCGGGTCAGCTCGAGCGTATCGGCCTCGTCATCGACGATGAGAACTCGCACGCCCTGCAGGTCGAGCCTGGTGGGCTCGCGCGTGCGCATCGCGCCGGTGTCGGGCTGCTCGCGGGGGGCGACTCGCGGCAGCACGACGTGAAACGTCGCGCCCAGGCCTTCGCCCGGGCTCACGGCCCACACCCGCCCGCCGTGAAGCTCGACGATCTGCTTCGCGATGGCGAGGCCCAGCCCGAGGCCGGGGTACTCGCGGCGGCTCGCGGACTCGCTCTGCTTGAACGGATCGAACACGATCGGCAGCCGCTCGGGCGCGAGTCCGATCCCCGTGTCCGCGATGCGCACCTCCCAGTTTCCCTCGGCCGGGGCGAGGCTCGCCGTGACGCTGCCGCCGCGCGGCGTGAACTTGATGGCGTTGCTCAGCATGTTCCAGACGACCTGCTGCAGCCGGTGCGGATCGCCGAACACCAGGCAGGAGGCGTCCGGGAGGCTCTTGTGCAGGCCGACGCCTTTGGCATCGGCGGTGCTCTGCAAGGTCTCGAGGGCGGCCTCGACGATCTCGCCGATGTCGGTCTCCTCCGCATCGAGGCGGATCTTTCCGCTCACCATACCGGAGAGATCGAGGAGGTCGTCGACCAGCTGCGCGAGCGCGCGCACGTTCCGCGCGATGGTCTCGCCGCCGCGGCGGACCTCCTCGTGACCGAGCCGGCCGGACTCGAGCAGGCGCGACCAGCCGAGGATGGCGTTGAGAGGCGCCCGCAGCTCGTGCCCCAGCGTCGAGAGGAATTCGTCCTTCAGGCGGCTCGCGCGCTCCGCGGCGACGCGCATCGAATGCTCCTCGGAAAGGCGTTGCTCGAGGTCGACTTGGTTCTGGCTGGCCGGCATTGCGTACCTCTCTCCTTCAAAGTGCGGCGAGCAGCCGCTCGCCGATGATGGCTCGCCGCCATCCGTGCAGCGGCGGAATGTCGCGCCGCCCTCCGGCGAGCTGCTCGAGCTCGCGCCGCGTCGCGAGCACCTCGGGGCTCAGCGCCAAATCCGCCGCGACCGCCCGCTGGATGGCGCTCAGCTTCGCGAGCAACGCCGTCCTCTGCGGATCGGGGCGACCCCGCAGATTGACGGGTGGGAGCTCATCCGGCAAGTCCGCCGCGCGAATCCGCTCCAAAATCTCGCCGCCGCAGCGCTTGACGAGGCCGGCGGGCATCCCGGCGATCGCGGCGAGCTCGCTCACGGAGCGCGGCGGTGAGACGACGATGCTTCGCAGGAGGGCGTCATCGAGAATCCAGCCCCGCGGCCGGTTGCGCTCGATGGCGCGGCGCTCGCGCCAGGCCGCAAGCTCGCGCGCGAGCCGCGTCCGCGCGGGATCGAGCCCGTTGAGGCCCTTCACGCGCCGCCACGCCTCACCAGGCTCGACCGTGTAGCCGCGCGGGTCGCTAAGGGCGGCGAGCTCCTCCGCGAGCCACTGCGCGCGGCCGAGACGCCCGAGCTCGGCGGTGAGATGCGCCTCGAGCGCCGGCAGATAGCGCACGTCATCGAGCGCGTAAGCGATTTGCTCGGGGGACAGCGGCCGGGCCGACCAGTCCGTGCGGGTATGCGCCTTGGCGAGCTCGATGCCGAGCACGCGCCGCGCGAGCTCGGCGTAGCCGATCTGCGGCGGTAGGCCGACGAGCGCGGCGGCGACCTGCGTGTCGAACAGAGGCTGCACCATCCCCACCTCGGGAATCAGCACCTCGACGTCCTGACGCGAGGCGTGCATGACTTTGAGCGGCGCGGAGGCTCCGAGCAGCGGCGCGAGCGCGGCGAGATCCCCGACCGCCAGGGGATCGATGCACACCGGGCCTTGCTCGTCGGCGATCTGCAACAGGCACAGCTCGGCGCGGTAGGTGCGCTCCCGCAGAAATTCGGTGTCGAGCGCGATGGCGCGAGCGCGCTCGAGCCGCGCGGCGAGCCGGCCGAGATCGGCCTGATTCGTGATGATGGGCTGCAACTCCGACACCGATGCTCTCTATAATCCGTGGGGCCATGGTAATAGGCATCCGCCCGGCTCGAAAGACATGACCGCGCTCGCGCGCCTCTACGCCGACATCGCCCTGCTCAGGCGCGGACCGCAGGACGTGCCGGCCTCGATGCTGCTGCTCGCGATCACCGTCGCCGCGTACTTCGCGATCAGCCTCATCGTGAATTGGTCGCTGCCCGCGCCGAGCGATCCGTGGCTCGCGATCCTCGCGATCGACATCGCGTTCACGCTCGGCTGGTACACGACGCTGCTCAGCGTGCTCCGCAGGCGCGAGCGCGTGCTGCAAACGACCACCGCCGTCTTCGGCTATCGCACCGTGCTCGCGCCGGTCACGATCGGCGCCGAGTGGCTCGTGCGTCGCTTCGGATCCGAGCAGACCTGGCAGCTGCCGCTGCTCGTCGGCTACATTGCCGTCGTCGTCTGGATGATCGCCGCGAGCAGCCACATCCTGAAGGCCGCGCTCGAGTGGTCGATGCTCCAGTGCGTCGCGCTCGTGCTCCTCGAGTTCATGGCGGGCGGGCTGCTCGCCGTCGCGCTCGTGCCGCTCGCGCGCTGACTTCAAGGTGCAGGCGAAGCTCTCCCCCATGCACATCCACATCCTCGGCGTCTGCGGCACCTTCATGGGCGGCATCGCCGCCCTCGCCAAGGCGGCCGGTCACCGCGTGACCGGCTCCGACCGCAACGTCTATCCGCCGATGAGCACGCAGCTCGAGGCGCTCGGCATCGGCGTCGCCGAGGGCTTCGGGCCCGAGCAGCTCGATCCGGCCCCCGACATCGTGCTGGTCGGCAACGTCATGACGCGCGGCCAGCCGGTGGTGGAGGCGCTGCTCGACCGGGGCATCCCGTACGCCTCCGGCCCCGAATGGCTCTCGCGCGAGGTGCTCAAGGATCGCTGGGTGCTCGCCGTCGCCGGGACCCACGGCAAGACGACCACCACCTCGCTCCTCGCCTGGATCCTCGATCACGCCGGCCTCGAGCCCGGCTTTCTGATCGGAGGGGTGCCGGAGAACTTCGGCGCGAGCGCGCGGCTCGGCCGGCCGCCCTTCTTCGTCATCGAGGCGGACGAGTACGACACCGCGTTCTTCGACAAGCGCGCGAAGTTCGTCCACTACCACCCGCGCACGGCCGTGCTCAACAATCTCGAGTTCGACCACGCGGACATCTACCCGGACGTGGCCTCGATCGAGCGGCAGTTTCACCATCTGGTGCGCACGGTGCCCGGGGCGGGACGCATCGTGTGGAACGCGGCGGACGCCCGGCTGCGCGAGACGCTCGCGATGGGCTGCTGGACGGCTCTCGAGGGCTTCGCCCGCGCCGGAGCCGAAGGGGCAAAGTGGACCGCGGGGCCCGGCGCCGGCGACTTCTCGCGCTTCGAGGTGCTCGAGGCCGGCCGCTCGCGCGGCGTCGTCGAGTGGTCCCTCATCGGAGCGCACAACGTCGATAACGCGCTCGCGGCGCTCGCCGCAGCGCATCATGCCGGGGTTCCGATCGCGCGAGCGATCGAGGCGCTCGCGACGTTCCGCGGCATTGCGCGGCGCATGCAACTCCGGGGCGAGGTGCAGGGGATTCGCGTGTACGATGACTTCGCCCATCACCCGACGGCGATCGAGACCACCGTCGATGGCTTGCGCCGCCGCGTCGGGGCTCAGCGCATCATCGCCGTGCTCGAGCCGCGCTCGAATACCATGCGCATGGGCGTGCACCGCACGGCGCTCGCGCCCTCGCTCGCGGGCGCGGACGAGGCCTGGCTCTACGTGCCGCCCGATCTCGGCTGGGACGCGGCGGAAGTCGTGCGAGCGCTCGGCGCCCGCGGCCGGATGGCGGCCGAGATCGACGCGCTCGCGTCGGATCTCGCAAAGTCCTTGCGTCCCGGGGACAACGTGCTGATCATGAGCAATGGCGGCTTCGGCGGCTTGCACGGCAAGCTGATCGCAGCTCTTCGGCAGCGTTTTGCACGAGCTGAGGCGAGCCATGCGCAGCAAGCAGCCGGCGACGAGCGCAGCGCAAACCGCTGAGATCGCGCTGTTCCCGCTGAACGCCGTTCTGTATCCCGGGGGCCCGCTGCCTCTTCGCATCTTCGAGCCGCGCTACGTCGATATGGTCCGGCGCTGCATGCGCGAGGACTCGCCGTTCGGCGTGGTGCTGATTCTCGCGGGGCCGGAGGCCGGAGGGGCCATCGAGAGCACGGCGCCGGTCGGCACCAGCGCCCGGATCGTGGACTTCTATCCGCTCTCGGACGGCTTGCTCGGCATCTATTGCCTGGGCGGGCGCAAGTTCCGGCTGCTGCGCCGCTGGCAGCAGAGCGACGGGCTCAACCTCGGCGAGGTGCTCTGGCTCCCGGATGAGCCGGCGATGGAGCTGCCCGCGGAATACCAGCACCTCGGTCGCCTCATGTCGAAGGTCCTTCCCGAGCTCGGCGAGCTGTACGAGGCGGTCGAGAAGCGCGTGGAGGATGCCGCGTGGGTGGGCTACCGCCTCGCCGAGATCCTTCCCGTGAGCCTCTCGGACAAGCAGAACTGGCTCGAGCTCGACGATCCCGTCGAGCGCCTGACGCTCTTGAGTCCGCTCATCCGGCGAGACGTGACCTGATCGGGCGTCAAGGGTAGGTCGGACAGCCTCGGCGGGCGTAGAAGCGGTAGAGGACGAAGCCCAAGAGGATCGTCCAGGCGAGCACGAGCCAGCCGACGACGCCGTCGAAGCCGCTCAAGAGGAACGACAGCGGGCTCGCGCGATTCGCAACCGACGTCTCGCGGACGAAAGTGATGACCCACACCCAGGAGGCGTGCAGCCCGATGCAGGCGCCGATGTGGCCCGTCTGCGCGCGGACGATGCCGAGCACGACTCCCACGGCGAAGAGGCTGAGGTAGGCATCGGCGATCCCGAGCGGATGGGCGAAGGCGTGTAGCGCCCCGGCGAGCAGCGCGAGCCCGCTCGACCACGACGCCTGGGACGCGGGAATGTGGTAGACGCCGACGAAGTGCGTCACGCCGTAGACGAGAGCCGTCAGGATGACGGCGGTCCGCGGTCCGGACTCGCGGGCGATGCCGGCGTACATCGCGCCGCGCAGGAACGTCTCCTCGATGAAGGCGACGGCGAACCCTCGCAGCAACCCGACGCGCGCGATCGTGAGGAGCGTCGCCGCATCGATGGCGAGCCCGCTCTTCCAGGCGCGCAGGTGAAGCACGACCATGAGCCCGACGACGAGCGCCATCATCGGAGCGCCGATCAGAAAGCCGACGCCGAGATCCCGCAGGAACAGCCGGCGGGGCGCCCCGTAGCCGAGGCTCGCGCGGTCGGCCAGCCTCAGGCGGCGCGCGATGAGCACGAAGCCGATCGCGAGCGCGAGCATGCCGATGCGGTCGGCGACGCGATGGAACGGAAATCCGAATCGGGGATACAGCCACGCCCACACGGGATACGTGAGCGCCGCCATCGAGGCGAGCGCGGCGAGAATCAGTCCGAGAAACCAGGCGAAAGCGCGCATGGGTGAGTGGGCTCGTGCGAGTCGGCTCGGTCGGTGGCGATTGAGCGCAAAACTGCATCATTGCACCAGATTTGGAGCTGTCCTGCCGCACATCTGCCGTTGAAGAATGCGCTCCCGTCTCGCACACCCTCGAGGAGCACCGGCA
>JASHSR010000369.1 GCA_030038645.1 Gammaproteobacteria bacterium | reverse complement strand
GCCGGCTCGCCGACTTCGAGCGCGCCATCGCGCGCTGGCGCATCCCGAGACGGCGCCACGCGCCGCGGCGCCGGCTCAAGGCTCCGCGGCCGCGGAGTGCTCGCGGGTCTCGCTGAACGTGATGTCCGGCCACCGCTCGAGCGTCAGCTCGAGGTTCACTCGAGAGGGCGCGAGATAGACGAGCGCCCCTGCGTGATCGAGCGCGAGATTCTCGAGCGCCCGCGCGCGGAACTCCTCCACCTTGCGCTCCTCGCCCGCGATCCAGCGCGCCGTGTGGATGGCGACCGGATCGAAGGCGCATTGCACGCCGTACTCATCCTGAAGTCGAAAGGCGACGACCTCGAACTGCAGCGGGCCCACCGCGCCGAGAATGAGGTCGTTGTTGCGGAGCGGCTTGAACAGCTGCGTCGCGCCCTCCTCGCAAAGCTGCGCGAGCCCCTTGTGCAGGGCCTTCATCCTCAAGGGGTCCTTCAGCGCGGCGCGGCGGAAGATCTCGGGCGCAAAGTCGGGCACGCCGGTGAACGTGAGCCGCTCGCCCTCCGTGAAGGTGTCGCCGATGTTGATCGTGCCGTGATTGTGCAGGCCGATGATGTCGCCGGCGTAGGCTTCCTCGGCCTGCTCGCGGTCCGCGGCCATGAACGTGAGCGCATCCGCGACCCGGATCTCCTTGGCGAGCCGCGCGTGATAGAGCCGCATGCCGCGGGCGTACCGGCCCGAGCACAGGCGCAGAAAGGCGATGCGGTCGCGGTGGCCGGGATCCATGTTCGCCTGGATCTTGAACACGAACCCGGTGAGCGCCCGCTCGAGGGGCTCCACCGTGCGCTCGCGCGCGCTGCGCGCGAGAGGGTCGGGCGCATGCCTCACGAAGGACGCGAGCAGCTCCTCCACACCGAAGTTGTTGATCGCGGAGCCGAAGAAAACCGGGGTCTGCCGTCCCGCGCGGTACGCCTCGGCATCGAACGGCTCCGTCGCGCCCTTCACCAGCGCGATCTCCTCGCCGAAGGGCCCGGCGAGATCCTCGAGGAACGCGCGCGCCTCGGCGCTCGCGAGCCCATCGATCGTGCGGTTCTCCCCGACTCGCCCCCGCTCGCCCGCCGCATAGGCGTAGATCCGGTCCTCGAGCAGATGGTAGATCCCGCGCAGCTCGCGCCCCATGCCGATCGGCCAAGTCACGGGCGAGGTGCGGATGCGCAGCACCTTCTCGATCTCATCGAGCAGCTCGATCGGCGCTCGTCCGTCGCGGTCGAGCTTGTTGATGAAGGTCATGATGGGCGTGTCGCGCAGCCGGCACACCTCCATGAGCTTCACGGTGCGCTCCTCGACGCCCTTCGCCGCGTCGATCACCATGAGCGCCGAGTCCACGGCCGTGAGCGTGCGGTAAGTGTCCTCCGAGAAGTCCTCGTGACCCGGCGTATCGAGCAGGTTCACGATGCACTCCCGGTAGGGAAACTGCATGACCGAGGAGGTGACGGAGATCCCGCGCTGCTGCTCGAGCCGCATCCAGTCGGAGGTGGCGTGCCGCGCGGCCTTGCGGCCCTTCACGGTGCCGGCCATCTGGATCGCCCCGCCGAAGAGCAGCAGCTTCTCGGTGAGCGTGGTCTTGCCGGCGTCCGGGTGCGAGATGATCGCAAACGTCCGTCGCCGGCGCACTTCGGCAGCGAGCTCGGTCATGATGGAAGGGCTGGACTGTTCGGCGGATCGGGAATGCTGGGCTCGGCGGTGTGATGGTGCGTCGGTCGGCGGGGATGGACCGCTCAACCGGAGCGAGCGCGGCGGCCCCGCAAGGGAAGCTTCAGCACGACGGCGTCCTCGCGCCCCCCGACCGCCTGGTAGTAGCCGCGGCGCACGCCGATCGGCTCGAATCCGATCGTCTGATAGAGGCGGACCGCGGCCGTGTTGGACGGGCGCACCTCGAGGTACGCCTCGCTCGAGCCGCTCGCGCCGGCGCGGCTCAACAGATGCTCGAGCAGCGCGCGGCCGATCCCGCGCGAGCGGAAGCTCTCGCGCACGCACACGTTGAGGATGTGCGCCTCGCCCGCGCCCGTGCTCATGATGCCGTAGCCGACGATCTCCCCGCTCAGCATCACGATGCGGCAGTAGTACCCGACGCGCAGGCAGTCGCGAAAGATCCCCTCGCTCCAGGGAAACTGATACGAGGCGCGCTCGATCGCCATGACGGCCCGCACGTCGCCGTCCGTCATGGGGCGAATCTCGATCTGCGGGAGCTCCGCGATCCGGTCTGGGGCGGTCGCCATCGCTACCCCTCAGGATGAGGCCGTGAGCTCACGGAAAACGCTCCGTGCGAATTTCAGATCCTCCCACGCCTTGCGCTTGTCCGCCGGCGTGCGGAGCAGATACGCCGGATGATACGTCACGATGACCGGCGTATTCAGCTCTCCGAAGTGGTGCACGCGGCCGCGGAGGCTTCCGAGCGGCGAGGCGGTCCCGAGCAGGTTCTGCGCCGCGATGCGCCCGACGGCGAGGATCAGGACCGGGCGGATGAGCCCGATCTGACGCTTGAGGTAGGGCAGGCAGCTCGCGACCTCCTCGGGCTTCGGATCGCGGTTCCCGGGCGGACGCGACTTGAGAATGTTCGCGATGTAGACGTTCTCTCCGCGCGCGAGCCCGACGGCGCGGAGCATCGAGTCGAGAAGCTGGCCCGCCCGGCCGACGAACGGCTCTCCCCGGCGGTCCTCCTCGGCGCCGGGCGCCTCGCCGACGACCAGCCACTGCGCCCGGATATCGCCCACGCCGAAGACGGCCTGGGTGCGCGTCCGGTGCAGCGAGCACTTCGTGCACGCCGCGACCTCGGCGCGGAGCGCGGCCCATGCCCCGGAGGCGCTTGCACTGGCGTCGGCATCGGCATCGGCACCACGGCTCGGATCCGCCGCGCCGCTCGCTGGAGACGCCGCCTCCGCGCTCCCGTCCCGGCGGGGGACCCACACATCTATCCCCAGCGCCTCGAGGTACTGAGCCCGCTGCTGCGCGTCCACGGGTCAGCTCACCGCGGGCGGACCGCGAAATGCGCGGCGCAAGCGCCGACCCGCCCACAGCGCTGGCGCGGACAGCGCGTAGATCGAGAAGATCGAGAGCAGCATCGTCGGCGGGTCCACCGCGACCAGCACGAAGAACAGCGGCACGATGAGCATGTAGGCGAACTTGATGCGCCGGTCCAGATCGAACTGCTTGAAGCTCGGATAGCTGAAGCGGCTCACCATGAGCGCGCCGGCCGCCGCCGTGATGCCGAACGCGGC
>JASHSR010000368.1 GCA_030038645.1 Gammaproteobacteria bacterium | reverse complement strand
CGCTATTTCGGGTTGTTCAACCCCGCGCCGACCTTTCCGGCCCAGTGTGCCGACCGCATCGCCGGCAGCTTCAATCCGCAGCTCGCAAGCTCGGGATCCTCGCCTGTGCCGGTCGCCATCGAGGCGCACGTCATCCGCGCCATCGCGGGGCGAGCGGGCTTCCCTCCGGAGACGACGGGCCACTTCACCGTCAGCGGCTCCGAGGCGAATTACACCTCGCTCGTGTGCGCGCTGACCCACGCGGAGCCCCGATTCGGTACCGACGGGGTCCGCGCCTTCACCGGCCCCGTGGCGATGTACACCTCGAGGGAGTGCCAGCCCGCGTGGTTCAAGATCGTCCATCAAGCGGGCGTCGGACGGGCCGCGCTGCGGCTCATCGCGACAGACGGTCGAGGTCGAATGGATGCGCAGGCGCTCGCCGAGGCGATCGCTCGAGATCGGGAGGCCGGGGTCGTTCCGGTCCTCGTGTCGGCGACTGCGGGGACGACCGGCGGTGGTATGGTCGATCCTCTATCGCGCTGTGCGGAGATTGCCCGAGAGCACGGCACCTGGTACCACATCGACGCGGCATGGGGCGGGGCGGCGCTGTGCTCCGAGCGGCTGCGGGGCGCGCTCGCCGGGATCGAGCTCGCCGACTCGGTGACGATCGACGCGCACAAGTGGCTCGCGACGACCATGGGATGTGGGATGTTCATCACCCGGCATGCCGGGATTTTGAGCGAAGCCTTTCAGGTCGCAGCGGACTTCATGCCCTCGAGTGCGTCGAGCCTCGATCCTTATCTCAACTCCGTACAGTGGTCGCGGCGCTTCATGGGACTCAGGCTCTTTCTCTCGCTCGCGGCGGCAGGATGGAAGGGTTACGGCGCCCATGTCGAGCGTGCCGTGGAGGAGATCGACCGTGTGAGGGATCGGCTTCTCACGCTCGGCTGGTCGGTGCTGAACGACTCCCAGCTTGCCGTCCTCTGCGTCCTGCCGCCACCAGGCTCTCGCGAGATCCGAGAGATCGTCCGTCGCGTGCTGGCGTCCGGCCGCGCGTGGGTGGCGCGCTCCCACTTCGAGGGGCGCGAGGTCGTCCGGATCTGCGCGACCCACGGCGAGACGACGCTCGCGGACGTGGAAGAGCTGATCGAGGCGCTACAAAGCGCCGCTCGCTGACGGGGAGAGCTTCTCGAGCAGCGTCTCGACCGAGCCGATCGACTCGAACTGCTCCGGTGTGATCTCGCTCTGTGGGATGACGACGTCGAACTCCGCCTCGATGGCGAGCATCAGGCTCACCATCTTGAGCGAGCTCATTCCGAGATCGGAGAGCCGAGCGTCGATCGGGAGCGGCCGGGAAGCGGCTGGCGCACCGAGGATCCGGCGAACGAGTCCAATCAAGCGCTCACGCTTGCCGATCTCCGTCGTGTCGGCGTCCCTTTTTTTATTCATCGCTGACGACATCATACCCTCGGGGAAACCTCCGCGCTTTCCGCTCTTTTTTCGGACGCCACCAGGGAGAGCCAGTTGCGGTAGATCGTGATCGCCGTGCCGCCCCAGGTGCTCTGCACACCTGCAGATGCAGCGTCCATCGGAAAGCTCGCGAGCAGGTCGGCCGAGGGCTCGATCAGCGCCCGGACGCGGAACTCGTTCAGCAACGCCGCAGCTTCCGCCGTGAGATAGCCGCTCGGCAGGGCGGGGTAGTGCGATTGCTGCCCCCGAAGGAAGCGGCCGACATCCCGGCGGTACTCCTTGAGCAGGGTCCCCTCCTCGTACTCCGGATGGCCTTGGAAGAAGACGAGGAGGCTGCCGCTCTGCTTCACGAAGAGGTCGGCGCCATTCTCGGGCGATGAGCTCACAATGGTGTATCCGGCAGTCCGCAGCGCGGCAGTGGGTATCTCATTCCACCGTGAGTGCGGCGTGCAGAGGGGCGCGCGGAGACCCCATGCGAGCGGATGCTCGCTCAGCACAGGGTGCTTGAATACCCCGAACCGCTTCTGCTCCAGGCGCCGGCGCTCGATGCCGTCCAACATCTGAACGGCGGCGTGGGCGGCGAGGCAGGACCAGATGCTGGAGACGGTGCGCGCCTCGGCCCACTCGAGGAGCTGCCGGAGCCGGTGCCAGTACGGCTCGTCCATCAGGCGGGGCGCCTTGGGCTCGAGGCCCGTGACGATCAGTCCGTCGAGCGGTTGCTGCAGGAGCTCATCGATCGGCCAGTAGGCCCGGCTCATCTGATCGAGCCCCTCCGTTCCCCGCGGCACCTCGGGCAAGTAGCTGAGCCGCAGCTGCACGGAGAGCGGTCCGGCTGCAGCCCGCAGCAGTCGGGAGAACTGCGCCGCAGTGGCTTCTAGCGCGGAATCTGGCATATTGTTGACCAGACCGACGACGATCTGGTCCGAGGGAGGGCACCGCTCCGTGGATTGACGGATGGGTGGGAGCAACGTGCGGTGGGGCAGAATCGTGAGCGGCATCAAACTTCACTTAATTCTCTGTGACGCCGGTCTACAGGCGGAGAAGCCTCTGTGCAGGGAGACGAGTGGCTAGGGTATCGTCTGGTGCCTGCACGGAACGTAGACCCGGATCACCCAAATGAAAGCCACCCTGACCATCGATGATCCCGTGCGAGCCGCCGATGTGACATTGTCCGATCTGAGAGCCCGCGCGCGGGCTGCCGCGGCGGTTGCAGGCCAGTATGCCTCGGCCGTCGATAGCGCCGCGCGGTTTCCGGCGGAAGCCTTCGCAGCCATCAAAGCGCAGCGCCTGCTCTCCATCATGGTGCCGGAGACACTGGGTGGGGAAGGGCGCGGCATCGGCGAGGCGTCGGACGTGTGTTACGAGCTCGGTCAGGCCTGCGCCTCGAGCGGCATGATCTACGCGATGCACAACATCAAGATCGCCTGCCTCGTGCGCCACATGGGCCGCAGCGCAGCCCTCGAGCGTTTGCTGCGCCGGCTGAGCGCAGAGCAGCTGCTGCTCGCCTCATCGACGACGGAAGGTCAGAGCGGTGGCAATGTCCGCTCGAGCGAGGCGCCCGTCCAGCACCACGATGGTGGCATCACCCTCGAGCGGCGCGCGAGCGTCATCTCGTACGGCGCACATGCGGACGGCATCGTCACGACGGCGCGCCGCTCGGCCGAGGCGGCACCGTCGGACCAAGTCCTCGTCGCCTTTCTCAAGAGCGATTACGCCCTCTCGCCTCTGCAGGGCTGGAGCACGCTCGGCATGCGGGGGACGTGCAGCGAGGGGTATATCCTCAAGGCTTCGGGGACGCCGGATCAGATTCTTCCGGAGCCGTACGAGACGATACACGCCCAGACGATGGTTCCCTATGCGCACCTCTTGTGGGGATCGGTCTGGACGGGCATCGCAGCCAGTGCAACTGGGCGGGCCCAGGCGTTCATGCGCCAAGCGATGCGCCAGGGGAACGGGCAGCTGCCTCCGGGTGCGCCGCACTTCACCAAGGCGCTGTCCTCACTGCGGGCGCTGCGGGGGATGCTCGCGACCGCGATGCGCGCGTACGAGCGGGTCAAGGGAGACTCCAAGGCGCTCGCCTCCCTCGAGTTCCAGTCGATGATCACGCTCACGAAGGTGGAGGCTTCCGAGCTCGCCGTTTCGATCGTGATGAGCGCGCTGCGCGCCTGCGGGCTCTCCGGCTACCGTACCGACAGCGAGTTCAGCGTCGAGCGCCATTTGCGCGACGTGCTGTCCTCCCCGCTCATGATCAACAACGAGCGGATCCTCTCGAACCTCGCGAGCTCCGCGCTGCTGACGCCGCTCCCCGCGTCCCTGCGGGAGTAAGTCGCAGGTATGAGCGCTTCCCAGACCCAGCCGAGCATTGAAGTGCGCGATCCGCTCGAGTCCATTGGCGCCGCACTGTTCCAGCCACTTGGTGTCGATGGCGTGTATGCGCGCACCGCCCTCTACGAAGATGTGGTCGAGCACCTCTCCGCGCTCATCTCCCGCCAGCGAGATCCCCGCGCCGAGGTGCTCCGCTTCCCGCCGGTCATGAGCCGCCGCGAGCTCGAGAAGTCGGGGTACCTCAAGAGCTTTCCGAACCTGCTCGGGTGCGTCTGCGCGCTCCACGGCACCGAAGGGGAAATTCGCACGGCCGCCGACGCGTACGAATCGGGCGGAGACTGGACTCAGTCGCTTACCGCTTCGGACCTTGTTCTGTCACCCGCAGCCTGCTATCCGCTTTATCCGCTCGTCGGTCGGCGCGGACCTGTCCCGCGCGGCGGCCTGACATTCGATGTGGCCGCCGATTGCTTTCGCAAGGAGCCTTCCCGGGAGCTGAGCCGCCTGCAGTCGTTCCGGATGCGGGAGTTCGTGCGGGTGGGCCCTCCGGCCGAGATCGCCGCATTCCGTGAGCACTGGATGGGGAGGGCAGAGCGTCTCGCGGAGCAGCTCGCGTTGCCCTGCAAACTCGACGTGGCGAGCGATCCGTTCTTCGGCCGAGTCGGCCAGGTCATGGCGGTGAGCCAGCGCCAGCAGTCCCTCAAGTTCGAGCTGCTGATCCCCTACTTCCCCGGGGCGGAACCAACCGCCTGCATGAGCTTCAATTACCATCGCGACCATTTCGGCCTAGCCTGGGGGCTCGCGGACGGCGCGGGTGAGGTCGTCCACACGGCCTGCGTGGCGTTCGGCATGGACCGTCTGGCCGTCGCGCTGTTCTGTGTCCACGGTCTCGACCTCTCCCGGTGGCCAGGCTCAGCACGGCGCGCGCTGGCCCTTTGAGCGGGACGCGTCCCCCGGGCGCTTGAGAATACCCATGCCGATTGATCCGGGCGCGCAGCGGCTCCTGCAGAGGCTTGCAGCGCTCAATCCTCCGAGCGCGCTCACACTGTCGGTCGGCGAGCGCCGCAGCGCCTTGGAGCACCTGCTGAGCTTTTCAGGGACGCCGGTGCCGATCGGCCAAGTGGAGGATCGGACGCTGCGGGGACCGGCTGGTCCACTGAGAGTGCGCGTCTATACCCCCGTAGATGCGCCTTCGGAGGTGCTGCCGGGGCTCATCTACTTTCACGGGGGTGGCCTCGTCGCAGGCAGCCTGGATACGCACGACGGTATCTGCCGGTCGCTCGCCAACGCGAGCGGTTGCCGAATCGTCTCGGTGGACTACCGCCTGGCTCCGGAATATCCCTTCCCGGCCGCTGTGGAGGACGGCTGTGCGGCAGTCCGCTGGATCGCCGCCCACCCGACGCAGCTTCGCACCGACCCGCGCCGACTCGGGATTTGCGGCGACTCCGCGGGCGCAACGCTTGCCGCAGTGGTGTGTCAGCAGCTGATCGCGGACCAAGACACGCAGCTCGCGCTACAGTTCCTCCTGTGCCCCATCATGGATTTCCGCGCCGATACGGCCTCGCGTCAGACCTACTCCGAGGGTTATCTGCTCGACGAGGCGATGCTGGAACACGACCTGCGGCACTATCTGCAGCCGGGCGTAGATCCGACGGACCCGCGTGTCTCGCCGCTGCGAGCGTCGGATGTCCGCCATCTGCCGCCCACCTGCATCCATACGGCGGAATTCGACCTTCTGCGCGACGAGGGCCGAGCCTACGCAGAGCGCCTGCAGTGTGCCGGGGTCCGCACTCTCTACCGATGCCACTCCGGTATGATCCACATGTTCTACGGGATGGGAGGGATCTTGCCCTACGCGGCGACCGCGTATCAGACGATGGGAGCGGACATTCGCTCCTTGCTCGTGTGATCTCGCGGTGAAGGAGAGCATCCCATGACGGATCGCGAGACGACAAAGCGCCTCCTTCATGACCTGTACACAGCGCGGGTCGAAGGGCAACTCGACTCGCTCTGCGGGCTGTTCGCGGCCGATGCTCGATTCCGGATTGCTGGGACGAGCGACGGTAAGCCCATCGCCGTAGCGGCCACTGGGACCGGAGAGATTCGTCCATGGCTCTCCATCTTGCTCAAGACCTTCAGGATCGCCAATCACGAGATCTTGTCGTCGCTGATCGACGGCGAGAGGGCCGCCGTGCACTGGCGTGCCGACATTCATTCCAAGGTCAC
Organism: Gammaproteobacteria bacterium; assembly: GCA_030038645.1. Taxonomy (GTDB): domain Bacteria; phylum Pseudomonadota; class Gammaproteobacteria; order Steroidobacterales; family Steroidobacteraceae; genus JASHUC01. The sequence goes on along the minus strand of JASHSR010000368.1, from coordinate 240 downwards.
GGGTGCGGTAGTACGGACGGAGCTGGTGGACTTGGTCGAATTGCGAGAAGGCCGAATCGCCTCGTATAGAGAGTTCTTCGTGCCGTGCTGAAGGGGCACGACTGACATTCTAAATCGCGCCAGCCCTATCGGTGTCGCTCGATGCCGACGGGTTGCAGAGTGTTAGCCAGCGCGTTAATCCTACCGCTGCGTGCTTCAGTCTCGGAAGCTCGCAATCATGATCGATCGAGGGAGGAACGG
>JASHSR010000034.1 GCA_030038645.1 Gammaproteobacteria bacterium | reverse complement strand
CGCCGATGTGGCCGGACTCGTGCACATCACGATGCGCGTCGGCGAGGCGGGCATCGAGGAGGACAGGGTCTACGGCTTCTTCGGGCACGCCAACGAGACCGGCACGCTGATCGCGTGCCTGCTGCCCCTGATGCTGGCGCTCGCTGCATCCGGCCGCAAGGCGGCGCGGGCGCTGTGGTATGCGGGAGCGTTCGCTTCCGCGATTGTCCTCATCTTGACGGTCTCGAGAGGCGCCTTCGTCGCCGCGTTCGCCGCGGCAGTCTGCGGAGCGTATCTCTGTCGCCGCTACATCAGCCCCACCCGGTTCGTGGCGTGGGGATTCGCGACGATCGCGATGATCGTCGTGGTCGGTGCCGTCGCGACTCTCATCGACCCGCAAACGAGCGGCGAGCTGTATGCCCGGCTCATCGGCCAGTCGTCCACCATCGATGTGGGGACGTTCACTTCGGGGCGCTCGAGCATCTGGCTCACGACCATCGAGACCATGATGGATCAGCCGCTCTCGCTCCTCACGGGCTACGGCTGGAACGCCTACGAGAGCATGCCGTTCATGCTCGCGACCCACAACTACTACCTCGACCTGTGGTTCGACCTCGGACTGTTCGGCGTCGCCATGTTCGTTTTGATCATTCGCCGCGCGATGCGGACGGTGCGCAGCGCGCTGCCGCACTCGAGCGGCGATGAGCAGCGCTACCTGCTCGCCTTCCCGTTCGCGATGATCGCCATGCTCGTCGGCGTGTTCTTCACGCTCATCTTCAAGCCCTGGCCCTACATCTGGATGTACGTCGGCGCGATGATGCGCGCAGCGCTCATCGTCGAGTCCGTGCGCCAGGCCCGCGCGGTGCCGGTCAACGCCGAGGCGGCACCCGCCGGGGCACCCGTCGCGGCGAGCGTCCCGGTTCGCGCGAGGCGTCCGCGCATTCCGGCGGGGATTCACTGAGCGATGAGCTCGAGGGTCATGAGCGCCGAGGACCCCTCGCGGCTCGCGTGGCTCGCGCATCGGCTGCGCGCGATGAGTCCGCAGGAGGTCGGCTTTCGCCTCTGGAGGAAGGCGCAGTCGCGCGTCGAGCGCTCGGGGTGGGGCCTCGCGCGGCCCCAGGCGGCCCGGGGGGAGTGCGGCCGGCCGTGGGTTCAGCCGCTCCCGCGGCGATTCCCGCCGGCGCGCTACGCCGCCGCGGCCGACCGCATCCTCGAGGGGCGCTTCCACCTTTTCGCGCTGAGCGATGCGCCGCTCGGCTTTCCGCCGCGCTGGAACGTCGATCCCAAGACCGGGATCGAGGCGCCCGCGGAGTTCGGCAAGAGCCTCGATTACCGCAACCGCCGGCTCGCCGGCGATGCGAAGTACCTCTGGGAGCTCAACAGGCACCTCGAGCTCGTCGCCCTCGCGCAGGCCTGGCATCTCTCAGGCGATGAGCGCTACGCGCAGGGAGCGCAGACGCTCCTCGAGTCGTGGCTCGCGCAGTGTCCTTATCCCAGGGGCCTCAATTGGTGCGTGAGCCTCGAGCCCGCCGTGCGGCTTGTCAACTGGTCGTTCGCGTGGCATCTGCTCGGGGGCGAGGCGTCCGTCCTGTTCGCGGGGAAGGAGGGCCGCGGCTTTCGCGAGCGGTGGCTCGCCTCGGTGTATCAGCACTGTCACTTCATCGCAGGCCACGCCTCGCGCCACTCCTCGGCCAACAATCACCTCATCGGCGAGGCGACCGGCCTGCTCGCCGGCGCGCTGACGTGGCCGCTGTGGCGCGAGAGCGTGAAGTGGCGCGACCGGGCGCATCGCGAGCTCGCCCGTGAGGCGCTCGAGCAGAATTTCCGTGACGGTGTGAACCGCGAGCAGGCGATCTGGTACCACCACGCCGTCGCCGACATGATGCTGATCGCGGGCCTTCTCGCTCGCGCCAACGGCTGCGACTTCGAGCCGCCGTACTGGCGGCGGCTCGAGGCAATGATCGACTTCCTCTCGAGCCTCATGGACGTGGGCGGCAACGTCCCGGCGATCGGAGACGCCGACGACGGTGTTCTCGTACGTCTCGGAGCGTCCCGGGACCACCGCGAGCTCTTCCGCTCTCTGCTTGTCACCGGCGCGGTGTTGTGGCAACGCTCGGACCTTGCGGCGCAGGCAGCCGCGCTCTCCCGACGCTCGGCGCTCGACGCGCAGTCGGCCGTGATCGATGACAAGACGCGCTGGCTACTCGGGGACGACGCGGAGGCAAGCTTTGCGGCGCTCGCCGGCGCCACATCGGGCCGGAAGCCGCGCGCGACCGTGCATGCCGAGCGGGACGCCGAGCCGCCCGCTGAGCGGAACGCCGAGCCGCGCGCCCCCATCCGCGCCTTTTTCGAGGGCGGCTACTTCGTGCTCGGCGAGGCCTTCGGCACGCGCCGGGAGATTCGGATCGTCGCGGACGCCGGCCCGCTGGGCTATCTCGCTATTGCGGCGCACGGGCACGCGGACGCTCTGTCCTTCACGCTGAGCGCGGCGGGGTCGCCGATGCTCGTCGACCCGGGCACCGGCTCCTACGACGCGACGGCTCCCTGGCGACATTACTTTCGCGGCACCTCCGCGCACAACACTGTCACGGTGGACGGCGAGGATCAGTCTTTGTACCGGGGCGCCTTCCTCTGGCACCGTCATGCCGAGGCACGCGTCGAGCAGCTCGACCTCGCCGGACCCGTTCAAACGCTCGTGGCCCGTCACGACGGCTACATGCGCCTGCCGGACCCAGTGCTTCACCGTCGGACCTGGAGTTACGCGGTGGGCGAGGGGCGGCTGACCGTTGTCGACGAGCTCGAGTGCAAGGGGACACACTACGTCGCACTGCAGTGGCATTTTGCGCCGGAATGCCGCGTATCCGCGCGCGAGGGCGCGATTCTGGCCGAACGCAGTGGCGTTCGCCTGCAGCTCACCGGCCCGGCCTCGCTCGCATCGCAGATCGTCGTGGGCAGCGAGGACCCGCCGCTCGGCTGGTTCTCACCCTCCTTCGACGTCCAGATTCCTGCCCCTTCGGTCACGTTTTTAGGGCCGATTGCGGGCGGCGCACGGCTCGTCTCGACGGTTCTGATCGAGGGCCTGTAGGCCGCCATGCGTGGCGCTAGCCGGAGGTCGTCCCCTTTACGGTCTCGCCCTCCGCTCGGCTCATAGCCCGACCGAGGCGGCTATGCGACGCTGACGCCGATCTTCTTGAGGCGCGAACAACTCATCGCTTAACATATTCTCTAGCGCCGCTCTCGTGCCGGCGCGGCTGAAGACGTGATCGGCGCCGCCGATGGTGCGCACGCGGCAGAGACCGCCCAGTCGTTTGACTGTCGATCCGCCCTGAATCCTTAGAAGCTCGAAGCCCGGGTCGCCTTGAGCGAACACGAAGACCATTCTCACTCCTCGGCCTGCGATCGCCTTCAAGTCCGGTCCGAGGTCATCTGGAAGTCGTATGGCCAACAGACGAGCCACATCGCGTAGCATGCACTCGAGCGCCAGAACCGAGCGGTGGCAATAGGCCTTGATGGCTTTCAGCGCCTTGCTCTTGCCGCGCAGCGAGGCTCGCCAGGCGGCCGCAGATAAGAGTAGCTTTCGAAGCAAGCCCGGATGACGACCGACCTCCTCTCGCACCTCCCAGGGCAGTGGCCTTCTCCTGCGAAGGAAGTTCATCGGGCTCACCATCAGGATACGGCTCACGGGAAGACCAGCCGCCGCCGCTCGCAGCGAGTAGTAGGCGCCCGAGCACAGTCCCGCCACGGTGATGTCCCGGACACCCCAGCGACTGCGAAGCAGCTCGATCGAACTGCGGATATCGTCGAGCGCCGAAGTTGGAAAGATGTCGAGGTCGCCCGAGTCGGTCGGCGTGCCACTGTCGCCCAAGCCAGCGAGATCCATGCGCAACACCACGTAGCCCCTCCTCGCCCAGCGGCGAGCCAGCGAGACATACATTCGATTGGGACCGATATGATGCGTCCCTCCCGAATTGAGCAGGATGACACCGCGTCGCCGCCGCTCGCCGCTCGGAGGCTCCGTGGCGATTCCAAACAGGGCCAGATCCGCCCCAAATTTGACGGCATGCTCCGTGATCTCGGTAGCTCCGGCGGTGGAAGTCGACACCAAGGTGGTCGCTCTGATGTCAGTGCGATAGCGGGTGAGCGGCTCACCGCGACTCTCATCTAATTCGCTATCCGAGGGCCGCAGCTGCTGGAGCCACTCGCACGTTGACTCAATCAAGGCCTTTGGCGCGGCCGCAAGGTGCGGCTCGGTGCGCATCATTTCCACGGCGCCGGGTAACATAATGCGGCGCACGTTTATGCCCTCATGGACGAGTTGCTCGGTCCATGCGCGGGATGCGGGAAGATCGCCCCGGTCGATGATCAGCATCGCGGCAATCCGAGGTATTCGCAGTGTCTTTAAGTCAACGGCAGCCACCGCGGCGACGGTGGCCGCGGACATCGGATATCCATTGATCTCCATCGGGCCCGCTTCCGCCTGGCCGACCGTCGCAGCGGCGGCCGCGCCGGCTGTTCCGTTTCCGAGAGCAATTCCACCCGATCCGGCCAGCCAAGCCGCCCGGAGCTCGCGAGCGTAGTGCTTACCGCTTACGACAGGCGCAACCAACGCCAACGCCGCCACCGCGTCACAGCGTAAAGCGGCCATGGCGGCTGTCAGCGCGCCGAATCGAAATCCGAGCAGACAGACCTGCCGCACGTGGGTACGCCTGCGCAGCTCGCCGACAGCGGCGATGACATCGTTCCTCCAGAGTTCCAGCTGATCCGCCTCGGGGTCGACATCTTCGGAGTCTCCGGTACCCGCGTAGTCGAACAGCAATGTCGGGAAACCCGCGACGGCCGTGGCCTCCGCGAACGCGCGCAGCCTGCGGTGCGCCCACATCGCCTCGATGCCGAAAGGCTTGCAGACCACGATGCCGACATCGCGGAGAGCCGGCGCGGCCCCCTGGTGCAACCAGGCGAAAAGCGCGCGATCGCCGGACGGAAAATATAAGGGCTCGCCCGAGCCGCGGTCGGTGGCAATCGACGGACCGATTGCTGGCGGATTCTTTGACATCGAACTATGTCAACGAGCAGGGGCGTGCGCCGGGCATCTACACCGTGGACTCGTGTTGTTGACACTCCTGACGGACGCGAATATCGTTCTCTCTCGGTGATCTCGACGCTGGCGGCTCGCGGCACGCGCAGCTGCGCCTCGATCGCCCGAATAGGGCTGACACCGGCGAAACGAAACTATAACGCAAACGTGCCGATGCCGACACCGCAACCAGAAATCGAAGAATTCGTCATCTCTACGGTCGCGCTCGCCTGCAACCGCAACCCCGCAACGGTCGCAGCTTCGGCTGATCTTCAGCAGCTCGGGATCGATTCGATGGCGATCGTCACGTTCATCTCCTACCTCGAAGCTGAGTACCAATGCGAGCTGAGCGACGCTCAGTTATCGGCGGCGATTCGAAGTGAGACGGTGGCGCAGCTCATAGGGATCGCGAAAAGCGTAGCGGATCAGAAGAGTCCAAAAAGCTGAGAGCGCATTCGATACACTGGGGTCTCGACACGCCGAGCTGTCAACGAGGGAATCATGCAATTGAAGAAGAACGATTCGGGCGCGACATCCCTCGGACACATACCCGA
>JASHSR010000367.1 GCA_030038645.1 Gammaproteobacteria bacterium | reverse complement strand
AGCAGCCACACCGCCCGCATCGCCCGCTCGAGCAGCATGACGCACCGTCAGGGCGAGACGGCTCTGTACGGCGCCATCCACTGGGGCTGGCCCAAGGTGATCGCGTACCTGCTCCAGCACGGCGCCAACCCCAACGTAGCGGATGACCTGGGCAGAACGCCGCTCATGGCGGCCACGCATGGCGTCGGGATCCGAGGCTTCAAGGCGAACAAGCAAATCATTGCGCTGCTCGCGCAGGCGAGCGCGGGGCGGCCGTCGCTCGGCTCCTCGCAAGCGCCTGTCCCGACGCTTCGGCCCGCGGCGTTACAGCTGCCCGCGGCCGCCCGCCCGGGGCTCACCGCGGTCAGGTAGCGGCGGCGGAAGTGCTCCGGCCAGGCGGATCCTTCGCGCCGCGAGGGTCCTCCGTGCCGCGAGCATTCTCCGTGCCATGAGGGTCCTCCACGGTGCGGGGATCTCCTTGAGCTCGAGGGCCCACGTAGCGCGACTGCGGGCGGATCAGTCGCCCGTGAACCACTTGCTCGCGCGCATGGGCGATCCACCCGGCGACGCGGCCCATGGCGAACACGCACGTGAAGGCCTCTCGAGGCACGGCGAGCGCCTCGAGCAGGAGCGCCGTATAGAACTCGACGTTGGTGTCCAGCGCGCGCTGCGGTCTCTTGCGCCGGAGCAGCTCGAGCGCCGCCGCTTCGACGGCCTCGGCGAGCGCGAGCCGGGCGCTCGAGCGGCCGCGCTCGGCTCCGAGGACCCGAAGCGCCTCCCGCAGCGCATCGGCGCGCGGATCCCGGACGCGATAGATCCGATGGCCGAATCCCATCAGGCGCTCGCCGCGATCGAGCGCCTGCTCGAGCCACGGGACCGCATTCTCGGCCGTGCCGATCGCATCGAGCATATCGAGGACCGGACCCGGCGCTCCGCCATGCAGCGGCCCTTTCAGGGCGCATAGCGCGGCGATCGTTGCCGAAGCGAGCCCCGCCCGCGTGGAAGCGACGACCCGCGCCGCGAACGTGGAGGCGTTGAGTCCATGGTCCGCGATGGTGACGAGGTACCTCTGAAGCGCGGCGATCTCGGCGCGCGAGGCCGGCTCTCCACGCAGCATGCGAAGGAAGTCGGCGGCCTGATCTGCATTCGGGTCCGGGGCGACCGGCCGCTCGCCGCCGCGCAGGCGGACGACCGCCGCCGTGAAGACCGCCATCGCGGCGATCAGCCGCAGCGCCGTCGCGAGGTCCTCGCCGTCGCCGAGGCGCGCCACCAGGGCGCGCAGCGCCTCGATCGGCGCGAGCGACAGCAGCCGGGCGTCAACTTGCGGCAGAGAGGAGAACGCCTCCGCGCGGGCGGCGCCGATCGCGCGGGCGAGCGGAGCGGAGCCCTCCGGCTCGAAGAAGCCCTCGAGCAGCATGCCCAGGACCTCCTCGAAGGAGCAGCGACCGACGAGCTGCTCGAGCGTGTGGCCCCGAATGATGAGCCGGCCCGCCTCCCCGTCCACCTCCGACAGCACCGTGTCGGCCGCGATGACCCCGTCGAGTCCCGTGTTGGAATGCATCGGCGCCTCCTGTCGAAGGAGCATAAGGCGCTTGTCATTGACGTCAATCTTGATGAATATCGTCAATATGGCCACCGGTAACTGGTTGAGCTCCACCGCGGCGATCGCCCTCCTCGGCGTTCGACCTCAGACGCTGTACGCCAACGTGAGCCGCAAGCGCATCCGCGTGAAGGCGGACCCGGACGATCCGCGGCGCAGCCTCTATCACGCCGAGGATGTGCGGCGCCTCGCGCGCCGGCGGCGCGGGCGGCCGCGCAACGACCGCCTCGCCGCGGAAGCCGTGGCGTGGGGCGACCCGATCCTCTCCTCGGCGCTCTCCACGGTCGCAAACGGGCGGCTCTGGTATCGCGGCCAGGACGCCGCGCAGCTCGCGGCGCGAGCAAGCCTCGAGGAGATCGCGTCGCTGCTGTGGGGAAGCTCGCAGGTCGTCCTGCATGGGGATCGTCCTGCCGCCGCCGCGGCCGCGGAAGGCGACGCGAGCCCGTTGCAGGCGACCTATCGCGTGCTCGCTCTGCGCGCCGGCCGCGAGGCTCCGACCTATGCGCGCGGGTTGGGGCCGCTGCTCGCCGAAGCGACCGAGCTGCTGGATGACGTCTCGGGCGCGATGGTGCTTGCGATCGAGCGCTCGCAGGCTCGACATGGGCGTCATCGACATCCGCAGGCTCGGCGTGAGCGGACTCGAGGCTCAAAGAGTCGCCACCGCGGGCCGCCCGCGCCGGTGCACGAGAGACTCGCTCAGGCGTGGCGGCGGCCCGCTGCGGGAGACGTCATTCGCAAGGCTATGGTGCTGCTCGCGGATCACGAGCTCAACGCCTCGACGTTCGCTACCCGCGTCGCGGCCTCCACGGGCGCAGGACTCTCGGCAGCCGTTCTCGCGGGATTCGCGACGCTCAGCGGACCCTTGCACGGTGGCGCGACCGCGACCGTGCAGGCCCTGGCCGAGACGGCAGAGCGAATCGGCGCCGAGAAGGCGATCCTTGCTTGCCTGGGGCAGGGCCACACCGTGCCCGCGTTCGGCCATCCGCTCTACCCACACGGAGACGTTCGAGCGGCCGCGTTGCTCGAGAGCTTCCCACTGCCGCAGATCTTCGAGGAGCTGCAAGTGGCGGCGGATCGCCTGGTCGGTGAGCCGCCGAACGTGGATTTTGCGCTCGCGGCGCTGGCGGCAAGCGCAAGTCTGCCGGCGGATGCGCCTTTCGTCCTGTTCGCGATCGCCCGTTGCGTCGGTTGGATCGCCCACGCGCTGGAGCAGTGTCAGAGCGGATCGCTCATCCGCCCGCGCGCTCGATACATCGGGCCAGACATTCCCCCGCGGCCATAGCACTACGCGGCCGATCCAGCACTGATATTCTCCCGCGGCCTTTGGTTGACCTGCACGCGAGCATAATTAATTATATGAATTAATTAGATACAATAGAATTCTCATGTGATATCTAGATAGCCGACACGCTTGGCTCTTACAGCCGGGTGATCTCGGTGAATCGCGTTTCGCTGGACAGCCGTTCTTCGACGGGTCCGTTCGCTCATTCACACCGCCGATGTAGGCCGCCGTTGATCTGTCGCATCGGCTCGCGTTCCTTACTTTGGGGCGTGGTCTTTGTCCGAGAATTTCAGCAGCGGTTCGACCTTCTCGAGCAGCGCCGGAAGATCCTGCTTGACAGTATCCCAGACGACATCCCAAGCGACGTCGAAGTAATCGTGCACGACTTTGTTGCGGATTCCTCGCATCTGAGTCCACGGCAGCTCTGGGTGCTCCGCTACGAACGTGGGCGCCACCTTGTGAATCCTGTTCGCGGCCTCGCCGATCACGGTGAGGGTCCGCACGATCGCATCCTGCGCTTGCTCGTCCTGCTCCAGCGCCACAAGGCTGCCTAGGCTCCCGGCGTAGCGGATCGCGCGCTCGATCGCGTCAGCGATGTGCTCGAGATAGTCCTCGACCCTCTCCGGGTGGCTCATAATGGCTCAGCCTGTTGCAGTACCCTTTCCCGAAATTTAGGCGAGAGGAATCCTGGCGTCAGCACGGACACGCGCACACCCGTCAGCTTGCGCGCCTCGTCCTCCAAGCCCGCCAGGGTAAAGAGCGTTGTCCCCCGCACAGGCTCGACGAGCACATCGAGATCGCTCTCCTCGGTATCCGTCCGGGTCAAAACCGAGCCGAAAACGCGCGGATGCCTGAAGCCATAGCGATTCAGGAGCTGTCGCAACGCGGCACGATGCAGAGTCAATGCTTCGGAGGGTTTCATGGGAACGAGAGCTGCGGCCGTAATTCTTGGCAGAGCAACAAAAATTTTATCATTGATCCATGCCGGATAAAACACGCATCGTGACGGATCGCTGCTGAGCTGTGTTATTGGGTTGGCTCGGCCAGCCCCGCCACCGATGTGGGCTGCACTGGCGCCGCCGTGTCGGCCGGGAACGGCAGGATCAATGTGACGCACAGGCCGCCGCCCTCGCGGTTCGCGAGCCGGATGCGGCCGCCGTGGGCCTCGACGATCTCACGCGCGAGCGCCAGCCCGAGGCCGGTGCCGCTGCGCTTGGTGGAATAGAACGGCAGCAACGCCTGACTCAGCACGGCCTCGCTCATTCCCGGTCCGCGGTCGCGCACTTCGATGCGCTGCTCGCTCGCGCCGTCGATCACCGAGAGCTCGATCGCTTCCGCAGGTCCGCCCGCCTCATGGGCGTTCTTCAGCAGGTTGATCAGCGCCTGCTCGAGCTGCGCGCGATCGAACCATCCCGTGCGGTCCGGCAGCGGTGCAACGACCCGACACCGCTGCGCCGATGCGATCTCGGCCGCGAACGCACGCCACTCGACGGGAGCCGGATGTGGCGCGGGCAGTCTCGCAAAGGCGGCATAGCCTGCTATGAACTGGTGTAGATGCTGAGCGCGCTCCCCAATCGCCGCGAATGCCGCGTCGAGGCCTGCGACGTCTGCACGCCGCGTGAGCTCGCCGCCCGACTGCGCTAGCGAGGCGATGGGCCCCAGCGAATTGTTCAGCTCGTGGCTCAGAACCCGGATGAGCTTCTTCCAGATCGCGACCTCCTGCCGCGACAGCTCGCGCGTCACGCGCTTGAGGAGGTAGAGCCGGTGCGGGCGGCCCTGGAGCTGAAACACCCGCTGAGAGAGGGAGAAGATCTCGTCGATATCGGCGATCTCCACGGTGAAGAGGCTGTCGACGCCGGACTCGGTTGCCGCCCGCAAGGGCTCCGGTGCGCGTGCGAGCAACGCAGAGAAGTCCTGTCCCGTCAGGCTCCGCCCCTCGTTGAGCAGGTGGCGGGCGGCGAGGTTCGCGTAGGTGACGCGCTGATACGGGTCCACGAGCACCAGCGCGACGGGGGACTGCTGCGTCACGGTCTCCAGGAGCAGCTCGCGCTGTGCCAAGTTCGAGCGCTGCGCGCGCAGCGCGTGGCCCAGCTCGTTATGAGCGGCCATCAGCTCGCCGAGCTCGTCCCGGCCCTGAACCGCCAGCGAGAGGTTGAAGTCGCCGTCGCGATAGCTCGCCACCGCTCCGACCATCGCGCGCAGCATGCGGCGCACCGGCCGTACGGCTCGCCTCGCGATCCACAGCAGCGACACCACACCCACGGCGACGACAAGAGAGAATGCGAGCCAGGGCTGCTCGAGAGCTTGCATGACCCATACGGCCGCCAGCGCCGAAGCGACGAGCACGGCAAGCAACAGCGCGGCGAGCTTGCCTTCGAGACTCCAGCGCATGCGCATGCCTCGTTACCCTACGTCTTGAGTCCGAAACGCTCCATGCGGCGATACAGCGCCTGGCGCGACAGGCCGAGACTCTGGGCCGCGCGGCTGATGTTGCCGCCGGCTTTGCGCAGACTCGCTTCGATGATCTCCCGCGTGAGGGGGTCGCCTTCCGGAGCAACCGGGCGCTGGCTCGCCGGAAGATTCAGGTCGCTCGCGCTCACGATGCGGTTGCTCGCGAGCAGCTTCGCGCGCTCGATGGCGTTGCGCAGCTCGCGCACATTGCCCGGCCAGTCGTGCGCGAGCAGCGCTGCCGCGGCATCCTCGCTGAGCTCGAAGTCCTGCCCGAGAAAGTGCTGCGCCAGAGGCAGGATGTCCTCCGTCCGCTCCGCGAGCGGCGGCAGCGCGATTTCGATCGCATTCAGCCGATAGTACAGGTCCTCGCGAAAGCGGCCCGCACGAATGAGCGCCGGAACGTCAGCATTGGTTGCGCTCACGATCCGCACGCGGGTACTGCGCGTTTGGCTCGAGCCCAGCTGCTCGAACTGTCCGGTCTCGAGCACCCGCAGGAGCTTCACCTGCCCGGCGACCGGTAGATTGCCGATCTCATCGAGGAACAGCGTGCCGCCGTTGGCCAGCTGAAACCGCCCCACGCGCGACCGGCTTGCGCCGGTGTAGGCTCCGGCCTCGGCGCCGAACAGCTCCGCCTCGACGAGCTCAGCAGGGATAGCGCCGCAGTTGACGGCGACGAACGGGCCGCGGCGCACTTCCGAATTGGCATGTACGATCTCCGCGATGCGCTCCTTCCCGGCACCGTTCGGACCC
>JASHSR010000366.1 GCA_030038645.1 Gammaproteobacteria bacterium | reverse complement strand
GCGCTACAGGATGTAGCGGCTCAAGTCCTCGTCCTTCACCAGATTCCCGAGGTGATCGTCGACGTACTTCGCGTCGATCGCCACGGCCGCGCCGTTCTGCTCCGTTGCCTCGTACGAGACCGTCTCGAGCAGCCGCTCCATGACGGTGTGCAGGCGGCGCGCGCCGATGTTCTCCGTGCGCTCGTTGACCTGGAAGGCGATCTCGGCGATGCGGCGCACGCCGTCGGGGGAGAACTCGACGTTCACGCTCTCCGTGGCGAGCAGCGCCTTGTATTGCGTCGTGAGCGAGGCGTCGGGCTCGGTGAGGATGCGCACGAAGTCCTCGACCTTGAGCGAGTCGAGCTCCACGCGGATCGGGAGGCGCCCCTGCAGCTCCGGGATGAGATCGGAGGGCTTCGAGAGGTGGAACGCGCCCGAGGCGATGAACAGGATGTGGTCGGTCTTCACCTGCCCGTACTTGGTCGCGACCGTCGAGCCCTCGACGAGCGGCAGCAGGTCGCGCTGCACACCCTCGCGCGAGACGTCGGCGCCGATCGTCTCCTGGCGCCGGGTCACCTTGTCGAGCTCGTCGATGAAGACGATCCCGTTCTGCTCCGCGTTCGCGAGCGCTTTCACCTTGAGCTCGTCCTCGTTGATGAGCTTCGCGGCCTCCTCGTCGGTGAGGAGCTTCACGGCCTCCTTCACCTTCACCTTGCGCGTGCGGGTGCGGTTGCCGCCGAGGTTCTGGAACATCGACTGCAGCTGCTGCTGCATCTCCTCCATCCCGGGCGGCGCCATGATCTCGACGCCCATGGGGAGCATGCGCACTTCCACCTCGATCTCGCGCTCGTCGAGCTCGCCCTGCCGCAGCATCGCGCGGAACTTCTGGCGCGTCTCCGCATCGCGCGGCTCGTGAGGCTCGTCGGTGGAGAAGCCGAGCGTGCGCGGCCGCGGCAGCAGCGCATCGAGCACGCGCTCCTCCGCCGACTCGGAGGCGCGCTGGCGCACCTTGTCCATTTCCTGCTCGCGGGTCATCTTGACCGCGACGTCGGCGAGCTCCTTGATGATGGAGTCGACATCGCGCCCGACGTAGCCGACCTCCGTGAACTTGGTCGCCTCGACCTTGACGAACGGCGCGTTGGCGAGCTTCGCCAGGCGGCGCGCGATCTCGGTCTTGCCGACGCCGGTCGGCCCGATCATCAGGATGTTCTTCGGCGTGATCTCCTGGCGCAGCGGCTCGCCGACCTGCATGCGGCGCCAGCGGTTGCGCAGGGCGATGGCGACCGCGCGCTTGGCCGCGTCCTGGCCGATGATGTGCTTGTCCAGCTCTTGAACGATCTCGCGGGGGGTCAGGGCTCGCGTCATGCTGAGGCTACTTGAGCTCGTCGATGATGAGGTTGCGGTTCGTGTAGATGCAGATGTCGGCCGCGATGCCGAGCGCGCGCTCGACGATGGCGCGGGCATCGAGCTCCGAGGCCTCGAGCAGCGCGCGGGCGGCGGCCACGGCGAACGAGCCGCCGGAGCCGATCGCCGCGGCGTCGTACTCCGGCTCGATCACATCGCCGTTGCCGGAGATGACGAAGAGCTTCTCGCGGTCGCCGACGAGCAGCAGAGCCTCGAGGCGGCGCAGATAGCGGTCCGAGCGCCAGTCCTTCGCGAGCTCGATGGCCGCCCGCGTGAGATTGCCGTACTTCTCGAGCTTGCCCTCGAAGCGCTCGAAGAGCGTGAAGGCATCGGCCGTGCCGCCCGCGAATCCGGCGAGCACCGTGTCGTTGTAGAGGCGGCGCACCTTGCGCGCGTTGCCCTTCATGACGGTGTTGCCGAGCGTCACCTGTCCGTCCCCGCCCATGGCGACGACGCCGTGGCGGCGGACCGCGAGGATGGTAGTCCCGTGGGGATCGAAGGTCATGGTTTCCTGCGCGCGCGGGGGTGGGTTGCATCGTAGATGCGGGCCAGGTGCTGGAAATCAAGATGTGTGTAGATCTGCGTGGTGGAGAGGCTCGAGTGGCCGAGAAGCTCCTGGACGCCGCGCAGATCGCCGCTCGACTCGAGGAGGTGCGAGGCGAAGGAGTGGCGGAACAGATGCGGGTGCACGTGCACGGGCAGCCCGCGGCGGCGCGCCCAGTAGGCGACTCGCAGCTGGATGGCGCGGGGGCCGAGGCGACGTCCGCGTCGGCCGAGAAAGAGCGCTGCCGAGTCCGGCCGCGCGAGCGCCGCCCGCTCGGCCGCCCATCTGCGGAGCGCCTCGGCCGCGAGGCGGCCGACCGGGACGATCCGGGTCTTGCCGCCCTTGCCGAGCACCCGCACGGTCCGGTCTTTCAGGTCGACATCGCCGACGTCGAGCCCTGCGAGCTCGGCAAGGCGCAATCCGGAGGAGTAGAAGAGCTCCATCATGGCGCGGTCGCGAGCAACAAACGGGCCGCTCTCCGACAGCTCGAGCAGCCGCGCCATCTGGTCCGGATCCAGCGTGCGCGGCAGGCGGCGGGCCGCCTTCGGGGCGAGGATGCCGTCGGCCGGATTGCTCGCGAGCGCCCGCTCGCGGATGAGAAAGCGGAAGAAGCTGCGGATCGCCGACAGGCGCCGCTGGATGCTCCGAGGCGCAAGCCCGGCGGCATGCGATTTGGCGGCGAAAACCCGCAAATGCTGGCTGTCGAGGCCGGCCCACGCCTGGATGCCTTGACCGTCGCAGAACCTCACCAGCGCGGCGAGGTCCCGGGCATAGCTCGAGCCCGTGTGGCCGGACATGCGCCGCTCCGTGGCGAGGTGCCGCCTGAAGCGCGAGATCCACTCGAGCGCGGCCGGGGTCATCGTGCGACCGGGCACATCGCTGGGCCGAGCTCGCCGTGCAGCGGGGCTCATCCCCGCGCGGCTCATCGTGCCGCCGCGCCGCGCCCGTCGCGCGGGCGACGCGAGCGGGACGGCCGTTCAGGAGCGCGCGAGCGCATCC
>JASHSR010000365.1 GCA_030038645.1 Gammaproteobacteria bacterium | reverse complement strand
GTCCAAAAAGCTGAGAGCGCATTCGATACACTGGGGTCTCGACACGCCGAGCTGTCAAGGAGGGAATCATGCAATTGAAGAAGAACGATTCGGGCGCGACATCCCTCGGACACATACCCGACGGTCGGTGGGCCTTTGATGAGTCGGTCACGGCCGTATTCGCTGACATGCTATCGAGGTCTATCCCGCAGTACGAGCTGATGCGGCAGACGGTCTTCGATCTGGGAGCGCCGTTCGTAAAGGACCACACCGCCGTGGTCGATCTGGGTTGCTCCAGGGGCGATGCACTCGCCCCCTTTGTCGATCGCTTCCAGAATAACAACGAGTTCGTCGGCGTAGACGTATCGGAGCCGATGCTGAATGCGGCGCGTCGCCGGTTTACGAGCGAGGTGAGTCGCGGATTCGTCCGTATCCAAGCGCTCGATCTGCGCTACGACTATCCAAGGATCCCTTCGTCGCTGACCTTGTGCATTCTCACGCTGCAATTTACTCCTCTCGAGTATCGCCAGCGGATTCTCGCGGAGGCTTATGCGAATCTCGTCGACGGTGGCGCCTTCATCCTGATCGAGAAGGTCCTCGGCGCCTCCGCTCACCTCAACGAGCGGATGCTTGACCTGTACCACCTCATGAAGAGGCGGGCGGGCTATACCGCTGAGGAAGTTGAGCGCAAGCGACTGGCGCTGGAAGGCGTTCTCGTTCCAATCACGGCACAGTGGAACGAGCAGCTTCTCAGGGGCGCCGGATTCGGAGAGCTCGATTGCTTCTGGCGATGGATGAATTTCGCCGGATGGATGGCAATCAAATGATTGGACGGCATGCGCCGGCGCCCAATACCGCCCTGACCAGGGACTGGGTGCCCCCCGCGCCGCCGCTCGACGATCTGTTGTCCAAGATGGGATCGAAGCTCTGGCCGCTCGATCGGCCGATCGCCCAGTACGTCTCCTGGGCGGAAAAGGCGGGCCTATTTGCGTGCATGGAGCAGTATGGAGTCGTTGGGCTACGGGAGGTCTGCGACTCGACCCCACTCAACGAGAAGGGCGCGGATGCGCTGCTGGGCGTGCTTTGCGCGCTCGGTTTGGCGGAAGCGGAGGCGGGCGTACGATACCGGCTCAGCCCGACCGCGCGCGCGTACCTCTTGAGGAGCAGCCCGTTCTTCATCGGGGGCCACCTTTACGCGCCCAAGGGAAAGCTGCCGAGTATCTACACTCGGTCAGCCCCAAAGCTTTTGGCGCGCACTCACCATCGGCTTCTGTACGCGATGCCGCACATGAGGTACGGCAACCGATCGCGACTGTGGAATCAGCACGTGAGAAATCTGCCCGCGTGCTGCGCAGCGGTGGCGACCGGTGAGTTCAGGGACGTGCGCTGTCTCGTCGACGTGGCCGGCGGGAGCGGCACGTTTTCGATTCCACTTGCGCTGAAATATCCGTCGATGCGGGTCGTGCTCGCGGAGCTGCCGGTGGCATTGAAGAACATCCGTCCGTTCCTACACCAGAATGATGTTCAGGACCGGGTGGAGCTGCTGGGCTTGGATGCTTTTCAAATGCCTTGGCGCCTCCCGGATTGCGACGGCATCTTTATCGGCAACTTTCTGCACGGATGCTCGGACTCATCGGGTGTCCGGATGCTGCGCGAATGTCACCGAAGCTTGAGTCAAGGAGGGAAGGTTTGGATTCACGAGATGATTTGGAATGATAACAAGGATGGGCCCCTGATCACGGCGCTGTGGAATTTCGCTCTTCAAAGCAGTCCGGGGCGGAAGAGGACGGGAAAGGAGTTGATGGACCTCATCAGTCAAGCCGGCTTTGTCGAGCCGTCTGTCGTTCCGACGAGTGCGCCATTTGCGCTCGTTGCAGGGCAGAAGTCATAGAGCGAAGACGAATCGATGCGGGAATTTCCTTTCAGTCGTTTCGCGGAGAGCAACCCGGAAGCGCTCGCGCTCGTGGACCCGCAAGAGCGGCATTGGACCCGCGGAGCCCTTGCGGCATTGACCAACGGAATATCCCGAGCGCTTCGCGGGGCGGGTCTGCAGACCGGAGATATCCTCGCGATCGTCGCGCCGAATTGCATGGAGTACATGGCTTGGTATCTCGCGGCGACGCAAGTCGGACTATACGTCGTACCGGTCAACTGGCATCTCACACCAGGCGAGATCGCTTATATCTTGGTGGATTCGGGCGCCAAGGCGCTGGTCGCGCACTCGCGATTGGCGCAGGCCGTGCTCTCCGCGCTGGCGAGCATGGCCGTGCCTCCCCCGGTGTTGGTTTCGATCGGCGCGATCCGCGGATTCGTGCCGGCCGATGAGTTCATTTCGGGTCATTCGGGCGAGCCGGTTCGCTCGGTCGAGTTGGGGCGGGTGCTTTCGTACACGTCCGCGACGACAGGAAAGCCAAAGGGCGTCGTGTTGCCGCTCAAGGATGCGGCGAGAGCGCTCGACATGGCGATTGAGCGCCGAGTATCAACCGGACTTCCGCTGGAAACGCAAGCTCATCTGTGTACGTCGACGCTATACCACGGCGCGCCGTTGGAGGCTGCATCGATCGCTCTGCATATGGGGCATCTTCTGGTGATGACCGACGGAGCGCCGCCCGAGACCATTCTGAGGCTGATCGGGAAATACCAAGTGACGCATGCGTTCGTGGTCCCGGCGCTATTCACCCGGCTGCTGATGTTGAGCGACGAAGTGCGCAGCCAAGCGCGCGTCTCGAGCCTCCGGCGGGTCGTACATAGCGGAGCGCCGTGTCCGACGGAGATCAAGCGGCGAATGATCGAGTGGCTGGGCCCGATCATCTGGGAGATATACGGGGCGACCGAGGGCTCCGGAACCCAGATCGATTCCGAGGCGTGGCTCAAGTATCCCGGAACGGTGGGGAGGCCGATTCCAGGGACGCGATTGAAGATCATCGGTGATGATGGACGGGAGTTGCCGCCCGGAAGCGTGGGCACGATCTACATGACCCGCTTTGCGGGCGACGACTTCGAGTACAAAGGTGACGAGGAGAAGACACGGTCGTGCCATCTGGGAGAGTTTTTCACAGTTGGAGACGTCGGCTATCTGAACGAAGAAGGCTACTTGTTCATCTCCGATCGGAAAGCCGACATGATCATTACCGGCGGGATCAATGTCTACTGTGCGGAGGTTGAAAATGAGCTTCTCGGGCTCTCCTCGGTAGCCGATTGCGCCGTCTTTGGCGTGCCGGACAGGCTGTTGGGAGAGGCTGTGGTCGCAATGGTTCAACCAAGGTCCGGAGTCGTCGCGGACTTGGCACTGAAGCGGCAGATCCAAGCGTCTCTCGCGACCCGGCTATCCCGGGAGAAGCTTCCGAGATTTATCTCATTCGAGTCGGCGATCCCGCGCAGCGCGACGGGCAAACTGCAGAAACGCAGACTGCGTGAGTGGTATCTCGAGCGTCAACGTGGCGCGAAACGACAGGAGAGAGATCGCGCCGCCCAATAAGGCGAGCGGCGGGCACGGCGATTGCTCCCGCAGCACCGCGCAGATGCCCAGAGCGCGCTCAATCATGCGTACCGACTCGGCCGCAGATCTTGCGGACGCCGGACCTATCGCCGGCGGAGCGCCGGAAGCTGCTGCCGCTCGTGTGGAATCGGCTGCGGCCGGGCGGCACTCCGTTTCTCAATCAAACTCCATGCCGCTGCTCGCCCGTCGAGATCCACACGACGAGCGGCACACCGCTCGTCAATTATCTTCCGGACCGCGTGGTGCTGCATCTCATGCGGCGCTTCTCCCTGCGATACCGCGGAGCGGTCACGTGGGAGCGGCTCCTGCGCGACGGCGTTCGAGGCGGCTCGGTCCGGGAGATCTCGACGATCCCTCCAACAGCCGAGCTTCAAATGATCCTTTCTAACGGCCGAGCTTCAAACGGTGAGTTTCTGTCGGCGATCGCAGACGTCAGCGCATTTGTCGGCGATCGGAGACGTAACTGCGCTTGACGCGCCGCGCCCCGAGCTGCGAATAATATTTGTGCCGCGGCGCTTCGCATCGGCTCCTCGGCGATGGAGTGTTTGGAACAGTCGATTGAGCGGACCGAGCTCGACCATTTGGATGTGGGGGGTATCATGATCAGGAATCGCTTTCTCGCGGTGGCGGCGGCGCTTGCCGCTCTGCCGTGCATTGCGCTGTGTCAGACGAGCACCGCGAGCTCGACGTCCGCTTACTCGCCGCCCTTTCCGCGGCTCGCAGGCCTCGATATCGGCGGCCCTTTCAACTACAACGATCCGACGTATCAGGCGAGCATCGCGAAGCTCAACTTCTCCGTTCTCACCTATTATCCGAGCCTTGCCCCGGGTGGCGAGTCGATGAACGTCTGCATCCAGGCGATCAAGGCCCTCAACCCGAACACGAGCATCTTGCTGTATGTGAAGAACAACGAGATGGAGACCAACGATGAGGCCTACAGCGCCTTCATCTCGAAGATCAACGACATGAACTGGTGGCTCTATCCCGTGGG
>JASHSR010000033.1 GCA_030038645.1 Gammaproteobacteria bacterium | reverse complement strand
GCGTTGCGCGTCCCACCCGTTGAGTAGTCGAACGCATGCAGCATCTGCTGCACGGCGGCGAGCCGCACGCCGGCGCTCGGACTGGACAGGTCGAGCTGCGCGAGCAAGCCCTCGAGGACGGTCCGCAGGCGATCGTTGATGCCGACCTCGTCGAAATCGTCCGAGGATTCGGTGCCGGCCGGCTTTCCGCTCAGTGGGTCCGTGAGGGCGTACCCGGCATCAACCTCCTGCACCATGAAGACTTTCTTGTCACGCTCCCGCGAATACACCTGCTCGTTGAGGAGGGCCGCGAGAAGCGGCTTGATCAGCGGCCCGCGCAGCTGCGCGATCTCGGAGAACAGCTCGGCCTTGCGGTCATAGCCCGCCGCCGGCAGCTCGGCAACGAGCGCGCCGAGCTGCGTGGGGGCCTGCGTTGATCCTGCGGGCTCGGGCAATGGCTGGGCTGCGCCCGGCGCCGCCCGATCGGCACCGGCGACCGGAGAGACCGCGCCTTCGGTGCCGGCCGCAGCCGCCGCTGCACCGGTGCCTGTGCCGGCGGCCACCGTGGGTACCGGCGCGGCGGCGAGCGGCGCCGCCATCATCATCGATGCAACGATCACTCGCAGCATCGCTGCGCCACTCACCGCCGTCCGGGGCCCGCCCGCGAGCCGCCCGCGCCGCTCATTTGCCGCTCTGCCCGGAGCACACCTTGGTCGCCGTGTCGTAGTGGCCGCAGTCGAGGTGCACCCAGTCCGAGATGATGTCCTTGTCGGCGGCCAGGTACGGGGACCAGGACTCGCCCGGCACCTCCCCATCGGTCCTCCAGACCACGTCGAACTGCCCATTGGGGCGGATCTCCCCGATGAGCACCGGCTTGGTGATTTGGTGGTTCGGCAGGACCTTCGCCATGCCGCCCGTCAGGTTCGGCACTTCGAGGCCAGGCAGCGCCGCAATGACCTTGTCGACGTTGGTGGTACCCGCCTTCTCGACCGCCTTCACCCACAGGCGAAATCCGATGACGCTCGCCTCCATCGGATCGTTGAAGACGCGCTTGCGGTCGCCGATGTACGCGTGCCACTGCCGAATCATCGCGTGGTTGGTCGGCGTGTTGATGCTCATGAAGTAGTTCCACGCCGCGAGATGCCCGACGAGCGGCCGCGTGTCGAGCCCGGCGAGCTCCTGCTCACCCACGGAGAACGCGAGCACCGGGATGTCCTCCGCGGAGATGTGCTGGTTGGCGAGCTCCTTGTAGAACGGCACGTTGGCGTCACCGTTGATCGTCGAGACGACAGCCGTCTTCTTCCCCGCGGAGCCGAACGCCTTGATCTGCGCGACGATGCTCTGCCAGTCGGACTGCCCGAAGGGGGTATAATTGATCATGATGTCCGAGCTTGCGACGCCCTTGCTCCTCAAGTACGCCTCGAGGATCTTGTTCGTGGTGCGCGGATAGACGTAGTCGGTCCCGACGAGCGCCCAGCGCTTCACGCCGACCACGTTCATGAGATAGTCCACCGCGGGAATTGCCTGCTGGTTCGGCGTCGCACCCGTGTAGATCACGTTCCTCGAGGACTCCTCACCCTCGTACTGCACGGGGTAGAAGAGCAGGCCGTCGTCCTTCTCGAACACCGGCAGCACGGACTTGCGCGACACCGACGTCCAGCAGCCGAACACGACGGAGACCTTGTCCTTCTCGAGCAGCTCCGCGGCCTTCTCCGCGAAGAGCGGCCAGTTGGAGGCCGGATCCACCACGACCGGCACGATCCGCTTGCCGAGCAGGCCGCCTTTCTTGTTCTGCTCGGCGATCATCATCAGAATCGTGTCCTTGAGCGTCGTCTCGCTGATCGCCATCGTGCCGGACAGCGAGTGCAGCACTCCGACTTTGATCACCCCGGCTGCCGACGCCGCCGTCGCGCCTGCGGCGAGGAGCAAGCCGAGCACGGCGGCGGGCAATGCCCGCCCGAGCATGCTTCGTACGATGTTCATGTTCATATCGTTCATCCTGCGTTGGATTGCGTTCGAGGGGAGTCGTCACATCTGCAGCTGGACGCCGAGGCCGACCAGCCTGTGGTCCATGCCTGCGAGCTGGTTGTCGTAGTGAAACTGGATCCAGTAGAGGCTGATCCGGGCATTGAAGTCCTTGATGATGTAGCCGAGCTCCATGTCGTCGGTCCTCTGCGCGTCATCGAGCGGGCTCGTATCGAAGTCCGCGTACTGCGCGTGCGCGTACTTCGCGAGCAGCTGGACCTTGCCGATGCCGACGACCTCGGGGAATAGGTAGCTCCCGAGCACGTAGTAGCCGTCGCTCTCGTCGGCCGCGTAGCCGCCGAAATGGTCGTATTTCGCGTACTCGGACTCGACCGTGAAGACCCCGATCTCGTGCAGATTCTTCTCGAGCAGGAAATCGATGCTGTACGCGTCCTTGTGGCCCGTGTACGGGAGCACCATCGGGCCGGTCCCGGTTTGGCTCGTCGTCGTCTCGTTGTTGGTGTTGCTCTGCTCCTGTCCGGCGACGCCGATCGCGAGAATGTCCTTCTCGCCGTAGTACGTGCCGTTCAAGTAATATCCGGGCTCCGGATCCCACAGATCGACCATCACGCGGCCCGCCCAGACGATCGCCGAGCTTCCGTACGTCTGGGGGACGTCAAACGCGCCGACCGACACTTTGACGATGTTGAATTGCCCCCAGTACGCGAGGCCGTTGTCGCGGCCCACAGCCTCGGACGGATAGCCGTCCTGCACGCCGTCGTTGTACGTGCCCCACTGGTTGGCGTAGTAAGGACCGTAGAGGTTGGCGCGGTCGCTGGGCGGCAGGAAACGTCCGGCCCAGAAATTGACTTCATCGTTGAGCTCGAAGCGCGCGACCGCATCGAGCACCTCGACGCTGTTGGAGCCCGCCGGCGGGCTGCCCTCGTACTCCGTATCGAAGGTGAATTTGATCTGGGGCGTGATGGAGCCGTTGACGTAGAGTCGTACGCTGTCCAGGTCGAAATCGTTGGCCTCCTCGGCCTGGCTCGGATTGTTGGTCTGGGCGGCCTGGCTGGGATCGGTCTGGTCGAAGCTCGCTCGCATGCCCCCTCCGACCGTCACCTGCGGGTCGACGTCGGCGAGCACCGGCACGAGGGGAGCTGCCGCTGCGCCCGCGGCCGCGAGCGCGGCAAAGACCACATGGCCTGCGGCGCGGGTCGCCAACGCACCGCCTTGGTGCGCCGGTGAGGCGGCGGTGCCCGGATTTGTGCGTGCCCGGCGTCGCACACGGCGGAAAAAAATCGGCGACTTCATCATTCTCTCCCGGTCTGCGCGCGCCCTTTTGAACGGTCGACCTCGGACGCGCTTCTCGTGACGTACGCTAAGGGAGCGGGCCCGCCGCGGGTACGGGGCATTCGACGTAGCGCGCTCAGCCGTTTGACGTAGCCGCGCCGAGAGGCTCGCGCCAGGCCGCTCATGGATGGGTCATTTGACGTACCAGGCGAGCGCACGCGCTGTGCGAACATTGCGCGGAAGGGCCAAGCACACGCGCCGCGGAGTATCAGCGAGCGTGGCACGGGGGTTGCTTGCTATCGCCATGAGCGCACGACAGCGAATCGTCCGGGAGCGGCGTCAGTACAATCAGTGGGTCGCCCGCCAAACGCTCGAGGACTACGCGCTGCGCTATACGCCCGAGCGCGCACGCATGTCGTCCTTCCGCGTCGGCAACACCGCACTCGGACCGATCGCCTTCCTCGCATGCGAGGCGATCGGCGGCACCATTACCGTCGCCTACGGGTTTCGCAACGCATTGTGGGCGATCGTCGGCTTCATGCTCCTCATGTTCCTCATCGGGCTGCCGATCACGCATTACGCCGCCCGCTACGGCGTGGACATCGATCTGCTCACACGCGGCGCGGGCTTCGGCTACATGGGCTCGACCCTCACGTCCCTGATCTATGCGTCCTTCACCTTCATCCTGTTCTCGATCGAAGCAAGCATCATGTCGGTCGCGCTGCACATGCTGCTCGGCCTGCCGCTGCCGCTCGCGCACATCGTGAGCTCGCTCGGCGTGATCCCCATCGCGATCTACGGCGTGAGCCTCATCAGCCGGATGCAGATCGCGACTCAGCTCGTCTGGCTGGTGCTGCAAGGGGCACCCCTGGTGTATGTCGCGACGAGCGGCCGCAGCGACCTCGCGGCGTGGACGCACTACCCGGGCGCGCACGGAAACGCGGATGGCTCGGTCAACTGGCTGCTGCTCGGCATGGCGGCATCGATGCTGCTCTCGCTGCTGCCGCAGATCGGCGAGCAGGTGGACTACCTGCGGTTTCTGCCCGCGCGCAAGCGCACGGGCGCCGCGGCGTGGTGGACCGCCCTGCTGCTCACTGGCCCGGGCTGGGTGCTGGTCGGCGGCTTCAAGCTCCTCGCCGGCTCGTTTCTGGCGTTTCTCGCGCTGCGTCACGGCACGCCCCTCGACCGGGCCTCCCTGCCTCCGCAGATGTACTCCGTCGTCTTCCGGCAAATGCTCGGCTCGCCCCGGGCCGCGCTGCTCCTCGCCGGTAGCTTCGTGATCGTGTGTCAGCTGAAGATCAACGTGACGAACGCGTACGCGGGCTCGATCGCCTGGTCGAACTTCTTCTCCCGCCTCACCCACAGCCACCCGGGCCGCGTCGTGTGGCTGGTCTTCAACGTGGTGCTCGCGCTGCTGCTCATGGAGACGGGCATCTTTCACGTGATCGAGAGCATCTTGAGGATCTACGCGAATTTCGCGGCGGGCTGGATCGGAGCGCTGACCGCGGACCTGGTCGTCAACAAGCCGCTCGGCCTCTCCCCGCCGTACATCGAGTTCAAGCGGGCGCATCTGTACGACGTGAATCCCGTCGGAGTCGGCGCTCTGCTCATCTCCATCACGGCCTCGACTCTCGCGTACCTCGGCGCGTTCGGGAGCGCGGCGCAGATCCTCTCGCCGTTCATCGGGCTCGCGGTGGCGTTCGGCACCGCTCCGGCGATCGCCTGGGCGACCGGCGGCCGCTACTACCTGGCGCGGCCCCCGAGCGAGCTACCGCAGAAGGAGGCGGAGCTCCGCTGCACCATCTGCGAGAACGTCTTCGAGCGCAACGACATGGCCCTGTGCCCGGCGTACTCGGGCCCGATCTGCTCCCTGTGCTGCACGCTCGAGGCGCGCTGCCGCGACATTTGCAAGCAAAACAGCCGCTTCACCGAGCAGCTCGCGCTCGCGCTGCGCAAGCTCCTGCCGGCGCGCCTCGCAGCGTCGCTCAACACGCGCGGCGGCCATTTCGCGGGCCTGCTCGGGTGCTTCATGCTCGCGATCGGGCTCACGCTCTCCCTCGTCTACCACCAGTACGGCGCGGCGCCGCTCGATGAGCGGGAGGCAATCAAGGCGACGCTGTGGCTCGTCTTCTTGAGCCTCCTCGTGCTCTGCGGCGTCGCCGCGTGGCTCATCGTGCTCGCACACGAGAGCCGCCGCGCGGCGGAGCAGGAGTCGGGGCGCCAGACGGCCATGCTCGTCGAGGAGATCGAGGCACACCGCAAGACCGACGCGGCGCTGCAGAAGGCGAAGGAGGTCGCCGAGGCCGCCAATGTGGCGAAGACCCGGTATCTGGTCGGCATCAGCCACGAGATCCGCACACCGCTCAACTCCATCTCCGGGTACGCGCAGCTTCTCGAGCGCAATCCGGGCGCGCCCGTCCCGACCGCGCTGCGCGTGATCCGTCGCAGTGCCGAGCACCTCGCCAATCTGGTCGACGGCCTCCTCGATATCTCCCGGATCGAGAACGGTCTGTTGCGCCTGAACCGTGACAAGGTCGCGCTCGCCGAATTCCTGGAACAGATCGTCGACATGTTCCGCCTGCAGGCCGCGACGAAGGGCATCGCATTCCGCCACCAGCGGCCGCCCCTGCTGCCGCGCTTCGTGCACACGGATCAGAAGCGGCTGCGCCAGATCCTCATCAACCTGCTCTCGAACGCCGTCAAATACACCGAGCAAGGGCACGCGGATCTCGTGGTCCGATACCGCAACGAGGTCGCCGAGTTCGAGATCTCCGACACCGGAATCGGCATTCCGCCCGCGGACCTGGAGCGCATCTTCGAGCCGTTCGAGCGCGGCCGCGCGCCCGCCGTGCGCTCGCTTCCCGGCACCGGCCTCGGCCTCACGATCACGAAGCTCTTGACCCAGATCATGGGCGGCGAGCTGCTCGTGCGAAGCACGCCCGGCGAGGGCACGACCTTCACTGTTCGCCTACCGCTCTCCGAGGCGGCGCACGATGCCGAGGAAACCCCGCCTCCGCGGCCGGTGTGCGGTTATGCCGGCCCGCGGCTCACGATCCTGATCGCCGACGACGACCCCTCGCACATCGAGCTCCTCCACGATGTGCTGCAGCCGCTCGATTTCACCGTGCTCGCTGCCGCGAGCGGGCGCGAATGCCTGGAGCTCGCGGCGTTGCACCGGCCGGCGCTCGTCATCCTCGACATCTCGATGCCCGACATGACGGGCTGGGAGATCGCGCGGGCGCTGCGCGCGGCGGAGACCTCGCGCGGCCTCAAGATCCTCATCGTCTCCGCGAACGCCCACGAATACGCCCCCGGGGGAGATGGAAACGCGCCGCACGACGCGTTCATGATGAAGCCCTTCGACATCGAGGTCTTGCTCGCCCGCGCGAGCGAGCTGCTCGGCGTCAAATGGATCCACACATCGGCTGCGGACCCTGTCGCGTCGGAGGCGCAGGCGCCCGTGCCGGAGCCGCCGGACGGCACGCACCGCCATCTCGACGACCTGTACCAGCTCGGACGGATCGGGCACGTGCGCGGGATCGAGGCCAAGCTGCGGGAGATCGAGGAGCAGGACCCGGCGACGAAGCCGTTTGCCGCCCACCTGAGAACCCTCGTCTCCAACTTCGATCTGAAGCGGTACATGAGCGTTCTCCAGGCCCTG
>JASHSR010000364.1 GCA_030038645.1 Gammaproteobacteria bacterium | reverse complement strand
CGCTCGCGCGCGAGCGCGCCGATCTCGGCATGGCTCGCGCGCGCGAAGGCGCCGAGCTCCGCCATGTCGCCGAGCACCAGCCACTTGCGCCCGTCGAGCTCCGCGAGCACCTCGATGCCGGCGCGCACCGAGCTCGGATTGGCGTTGTAGGAATCGTCGATCAGCCAGGCTCCGCCTCGCGCGCGCTTCAGCTGCAGCCGGCCCTGCACCGGCCGCATCGCGGCGAGCCCGGCCTGCACGTGCGCGAGGCTCGCGCCGGCCGCCGAGGCGGCCGCGGCGGCCGCGAGCGCGTTGGCGGCGTTGTGCCGTCCGGCGAGGCGCAGATCGATGTCGGCGCGCCCCTGCGCACACTCGAGCGTGAAGCGTGTGCGGAACTCCCCGGCGGCGATCTCGGTGCGCAGGTTGCGGGCGGTGAAGTCCGCCCGCTCGCCGAGGCCGAAGCTCACCACGCGCGCGCGCGTCGAGCCGCGCCACAGCTCCGCGAACGGGTCGTCCGCATTGATGACGGCGACGACGCCCTCATCGAGCCCGGCGACCATCTCACCCTCGGCGCGCGCCACGCCCTCGAGGCTGCCGAATCCCTCGAGGTGCTCGGCGCCCGCGTTGGTGATGAGGCCGATGGTCGGGCGCGCGAGGCTCACGAGCGCGGCCACCTCGCCCGGCCGGTTCGCGCCCATCTCCACCACCGCGAAGCGATGCGCCGGCTCGATGCGAAACAGCGTGAGCGGCACGCCGATGTGGTTGTTGAGGTTGCCGCGCGTCGCAAGACATGGGCCGGCCTGCGCGAGAATCGCGGCGATCATCTCCTTCACGGTCGTCTTGCCGTTGCTCCCGGCGACGCCGATCAGCGGAATATCGAACTGCGCGCGCCAGCGGGCGGCCGCGCGCGCGAGCGCGGCCTGCGTGTCCGCCACCACGACCTGCGCGAGCGGCGAGGACTGCTCGGTATCGACCACCGCGCCCGCCGCCCCCGCCGTCTCGGCGACGCCGAGGAACTCGTGGCCGTTGAAGCGCGGGCCGCGCAGCGCGACGAACAGCTCGCCGGATTGGAGCGTCCGGGTGTCCGTCGAGACGCCGGAATAAAGGCGGTCGGCTCCCCCGAGCCGACCGCCGCAGGCTAGCGCAAACTCCCCTAGCGTGCGCTTCATGCCTGCCCCTTCTGTCCCGAGAGGAAAGCGCGCGCGACGGCCTGGTCGCTGAACGCGCGGCGCTCGCCACCGACGATCTGATAGTCCTCGTGTCCCTTGCCTGCGATGAGCACCACATCGCCCGCCGACGAGCGCGCGAGCGCGCCGCGAATGGCTGTCGCGCGATCGTGCTCGACTCGCACCGCGGCGCCGGAGTCGATTCCCGCGAGGATGCCGGCGACGATGCGCGCGGGATCCTCCGTGCGAGGGTTGTCGTCCGTCAGAATCACCTCGTCGGCGAGCTCGCAGGCCGTGCGGCCCATCATCGGGCGCTTGCCCGCATCCCGATCGCCGCCGCAGCCGAACACGACGCGGAGCGTCCCCGTGCAATGCGCCCGCGCGGCGCGCAGCGCCTTCGCGAGCGCATCGGGCGTATGGGCGTAGTCCACGATCGCGAGGGCGCCGCCGGCCGGCCCGCGCACGATCTCCATGCGTCCCGGCGGCGCCGCGCACTCGCCGAGGGCGGCCACCGCCCGATCGAGCGGCACATCCTGCGAAAGCAGCACCCCGGCCACCGTCAAGGCATTCTCGATGTTGAAGTCCCCGAGCAGCGGCACGGTGAGCCGCGCCTCCCCCCAGCTGGAATCGATCTGCAAGCTCGAGCCCGTGGAGGTGTGCCGCACGTCTCGGGCGCAGACGAATTCCGCGCCGCGGATCGCCTGCCGAGCGTCGGCATCCGCCAGGCGCCGCGAGGTGAGCACGAGCCGGCCCGCAACGCCCTCGAATCGCCGCGCGAGCTCGAGCCCGAAGGCATCGTCGATGTTGATGACGCGGGCGGCGAGCTCGCGCTCGAAGAGCCGCGCCTTCGCCGCGGCGTAGGCTTCCATCGAGCCGTGGAAATCGAGATGGTCGCGCGTCAGATTCGTGAACGCGGCGATGCGGAAGCGCACGCCGTTCACGCGTCCCTGCGCGAGCGCATGCGAGGACACCTCCATGCCGACGCACTCCGCCCCGAGCGCGCGCAGCTGAGCGAGCTGCCGGTGAACCGTGACCGCATCGGCGGTCGTGAGGCCGAACGGCTCGATCGCGCCCGGCAGGCCGGAGCCGAGCGTGCCGAGGTAGCCCGCGGTGCGGCCGAGGAGCGTGAGCGCCTGCGCGAGCAGGTAGGCCGAGGTCGTCTTGCCGTTGGTGCCGGTGACGCCGGCGACGGTCAGGAACTGCGACGGCGCACCGAAGAAGCGGTCGGCGATCGCCCCGGCGTGCTGCGAGAGTCGCGGCACTTCGGCGAGAAAGACCGCCCCATCCTGCGGTGCGGCGGCCGAAGCCGCCGCCACGGCCGCCACGGCGGCGGGCAGTGCCTCGGCGGCGGACTCCGGCTCATAGAGAATCGCGCGGGCGCCCGCCGCGATGGCCTGCCCCGCGAACGCGAGCCCATGCCGGGTCGCGCCGCGGCAGGCGAGGAAGAGCGCGCCGGGCCGCACGGCGCGGCTGTCGAGCGTGACATCGGTGATGCGGATGTCCGCCGGCGAATCGAGCATGCCGGCCGTGAGCTCCGCGAGCGGCAGGGCGCGCGCGGCGCTCTGCGAGAGCGCTGGGGCTCTCCCCGCGGGCGGGACTGCGCTCGTCATGGATGTGTCTCGGCTCGTCATCGGCGCGCCAACGTGCCGGCCGATCGGCCGAGGCTCGCCGAGGAGGGCTGCTCGTCGGCGGGCACGGCGATCGCCTCGTCCGGGGGAATCCCGAGCAGCCGCAGGGCGCTGCCGACGACGGCGGAGAACACCGGCGCAGCGACATCGCCACCGTAATAGAGGCCCGCCTCCGGCTCGTCGATCACGACCGCCGCGGCGAGCCGCGGATGAGAGGCCGGCGCGACGCCCGCGAAGACCGACATGTAGAGATTGGTGGAATAGCCGCCCGCGGTCGCCTTCCAGGCCGTGCCCGTCTTGCCTGCGACTTGGTAGCCCGGAATGGCGGCCTTGTGGCCCGTCGCGCCCTCCGCCACGACGACAGCCTCGAGCATGCCGATCAGCTCGCGGCA
>JASHSR010000363.1 GCA_030038645.1 Gammaproteobacteria bacterium | reverse complement strand
ATGGCCTCGGCGATCTCCTGCATCCGCGCGTTACCGGCGGGCAGCCGCACGATCGAGAAGGTGAAGAGAATGCCGTACAACACGGCTAAGATGCCCGCCGCAACGGCGAGCCATGGCCAGCTACTGGCATCCATCAGGAATTCCTCACGTCAATCAACAACTTGTAGTTCTTTGAGGCGGCGACGGTGACGGCCCGCGCCTCGAGCGGCGATGCGCCTCGAGCAGGGGTGACCCGTGCCTCAAAAGGCGGCGGACTATACCACAATGCCTCGCGTTCGGCGGCTCACACCTTGAACTCGGTTGGGAGCTTCTTGCGCACCGTCGCGCCCTTGAGCCTCACGTAGGCCGGGATTCCGTCTCGATAGGGCGGGTAGGCCTCGCCCGCGACGAGCGGCGCCAAGTACCGGCGGCAGGGGTCGGTGATCCCGAAGCCATCGGGAGCGATGAACTCGCGCGGCACCTTCTTCTCCTGGTTCGCCACCTCGCTCAAGGGGACATGGCCGACGGTCCAGCGGTACGGCCGCGACGATTGGCGGACGATGATCGGCATCACCGCATTGAGCCCCCCCACGGCGAGCTCCACGGCCGCCTTGCCGACCGCGTAAGCCTGCTGCACGTCCACCTTCGAGGCGACGTGGCGCGCGGCCCGCTGCAGATAGTCGGCGACGGCCCAGTGATATTTGTAGCCGTGCGCCTCGCGGACCATGCTCGCCACGACGGGCGCCACGCCGCCGAGCTGCGTATGGCCGAAGGCATCGGTCGTCCCCGCGTCCGCGAGAAACCGGCCGTCGGGATACGCGGCGCCTTCGGAGACCACGATGACGCAGTACCCGTAGTCGGTCACGCATTGCTTCACCTTCTCGAGGAACCGCGGCCGATCGAAGGGAATCTCCGGGAAGAGAATGATGTGCGGGGGCTCGTGCGGCTTGCGTCCGGCGAGACCGCTCGCGGCCGCAATCCAGCCCGCGTGCCGCCCCATGACCTCCATCACGAACACCTTGGTGGACGTGCGCGCCATCGACGCCACGTCGAGCCCGGCCTCGAGCGTCGAGACGGCGACGTACTTCGCGACGGAGCCGAATCCCGGGCAGCAGTCGGTGTACGGCAGATCGTTGTCCACGGTCTTCGGCACGCCGACACAGGTGATCGGATAGCCGAGCTCGCCGCCGAGCTGCGAGACCTTGAGCGCGGTGTCCATCGAATCGTTGCCGCCGTTGTAGAAGAAGTAGCCGATGTCGTGCGCGCGGAACACCTCGATGAGCCGCTCGTATTCCGCGCGATTCTGATCGAGGCCCTTCAGCTTGAAGCGCGCGGAGCCGAAGGCTCCGGAGGGCGTGTGCTCGAGGCCGCGGATCGTCTCGCGGCTCTCGCGGCTCACGTCGATCATGTCCTCGGTGAGCGCCCCGACGATGCCGTGCCGGCCGGCGTAGATCTTGCCGATGTGCCGGGAGTGCCTCGCGGCCGTCTCGATCACGCCGCAGGCGGAGGCGTTGATGACGGCGGTGACTCCTCCGGACTGGGCGTAGAACGCGTTGCGCTTCGCGGTCTTGCGCGCGGTGCTCTGGGTCTTGGGCATGGTGCGGCCGCAGGAATGACGGAGGGGACGCGCAGAATAGCAGCCGTGGCGTTCATTGACCTCCCTCGAGGCGGCCGGTAACGTGGCGTCGTCTCAAGGGGGCTCAGGCCGGTCGGTTTCGTACATGCGAATCATTTTGTTGGGTGCGCCCGGCTCCGGCAAGGGCACTCAGTCCCAGCGTCTCATCGAGCGCTGCCACATTCCACAGGTCTCGACGGGCGATCTGCTGCGTGCCGCGGTCGCGAAGGGCACCGAGCTCGGGCGCAAGGCGAAGCCGGTCATGGAAGCCGGACAGCTCGTCTCCGACGACATCATGCTGGGCGTGATCCGGGAGAGGCTCTCCGAGCCCGATGCGCGGCGCGGCTTCGTGCTCGACGGGTTTCCGCGGAACATCGCGCAGGCGCAGGCGCTCGATGAGCTTCTGGCTCAGCTCGGGCAGCCGCTCGATGCGGTCGTCGTCATGGAGGTCGACTCCGCGGAGCTCACGCGGCGGATCGCCGGCCGGCGCACGTGCCGCAATTGCGGCCGCGTGTTCAACGTGCTCACCTCGCCGCCGGCGCCGGGGGAGACTTGCCCGCGGACCGGTGGACCGCACGAGCTGTTCCAGCGGCCCGACGACAATGAGTCCACGGTGGCGGAGCGGCTGAAGATCTACGAGCAGAAGACCCGCCCGCTCGTCGATTTCTATGCGGCGCGAGGCATCCTGCGAAAGTTCTCAGCGGAAGGGGACGTCGAGACCGTGGCAGCCCGGCTGCAGACTGTCTTGAAGGATGTCATGAATCGGGCGCCCAGGCCGGCCCCCGAGCGAGAGCCAAAGCGAGCGCTCGAGCGAGGACCGAAGCGGGCGCAGAAGCGAGCGGCCAAACGGGCTCCCCAGCGAGCACCGAAGCGAGCGGCCAAGCGGGCTCCCAAGCGACAGCCAAAACGAGCGCCCAAGCGGACTCTCAGGCGAGCGCCCAAGCGAGCGACCAAGCAGGCTCGCAAGCACCGGG
>JASHSR010000362.1 GCA_030038645.1 Gammaproteobacteria bacterium | reverse complement strand
ATGGAGGAGTCGTCCGTCGAGAGCCGCAAGCTCTCGAACGGCGGCGACTCCGACTGGCAGGAGTTCTGATGCCGCGACGCGGCGGATCGAAGTCGATGAGCACACGTGGCGGATTACGCGGAATAGGCAGACTCGGAGAACGACAATGGCTCGGATACTAGCCGTCGATGACTCGGCCGCAATGCGGCAGATGGTCGGCATCACCCTCACCGGCGCCGGGCACGAGGTTCAACAGGCCGCCGACGGCCGCGAGGCGCTGCAGATCGCCGAGCGGGAGCGGTTCGACCTCGTCATCACCGACGTGAACATGCCCGTGATGGACGGCCTCACGCTCGTGAGGCACCTGCGCAACATGCCGAGCTACCGGGGCGTGCCGCTGCTCGTGCTGACGACGGAGGCGACGACCGAGAAGAAGCTCGAAGGCAAGGCGGCGGGCGCCACGGGCTGGCTCGTCAAGCCTTTCAATCCGGATCGGCTGCTCGCGACGGTCGCGAAGGTGCTGAGCTGAGGCGGCGGAGTTGACAGAATCCGGCGATTCGGCGGGCGCCCCGTGACGGCGGTCACAATGCGGCGGCGCGAGGGCGGAGGGGCCTCAAGAGCCGCCGGGGCGTGCCGAATTGAGGCATGCGGACCGTTGCAGCCGGGGGGCGAGCCGCCGGTGCCGCGAAACCGAAGGGAAGAGACGATGATGGTACGAAACGTGATCCGCGCGATCCTCGTGGTCGGCCTCGTGATCGCCCTGCCCGCCTACGGGGACGAATGCGTTCTGCCGCCGCCGCCGAGCAAGATCCCCGATGGGGCCACGGCGAGCAAGCAGCAGATGATCAACGCGATGAACACGCTCAAGGAGTACAACGGCGACGTGAACGTCTATCTCGAGTGCCTCGATTTCCAGACGAAGCGCAACCGCATGCCCTCCGAGCTCCGCGACCTCAAGCACGACGCCGCCATCACGCAGCTGCAGACGATCGCGGACAAGTTCAATCAGCAAGTACGCGTCTTCAAGTCGAAGCACGGCTGACGGCGCCCGAGCGGTCTACGCTCCGCCCCGGACGCACGTCGAACGCGCACGCGAGCACACATGCCCGGAGCAGCTCAAGAGCGCGCGGCGGCCCTCGAGGCCGCCGCAGACCTGCTCGCGCTCGCCATGCACGAGTCGCACGGACCCGTGGACGTGCTCGGCGGCGCACTCGAGCGCATGGCGACTGCGCTGTCGCTCTGCGCGCGCGCCATCGAGCGCCAGCGCGCTCTCGAGCGCCGCTCCCCCGGCGGGCACGCCGAGACGCCCCTGAGCGAGCTCGAGGCCTGCCGCGAGGCGCTCGAGCGCGAGGTCGCGGTGTGCATCGAGAGCCTGCAGTTCCACGACCGCCTGATGCAGCGGCTTGCGCGCGTCGGCGACCACTTGGCCGGCCTCACCGATGAGTCGCGCGCCGGGGCCGACCCACGCAGAGTCAACCTGAGCGAAGGCAGTATCGAGCTGTTCTGAATGCCCTCCCCCGCCCGCTGCCTGCCCCTGCGCGAATTCGCGTTCGGCAACGAGGATTTCGAGGCCTTGCGCGCCCTCGTCAAATCGCTCACCGGCATCAATCTGTCCGATCAGAAGCGCGAGCTGGTCTACGGTAGGCTCTCCCGCAGGCTGCGCGCCCTGAATCTCGGGAGCTTCCAGGAGTACCGCAAGCTCCTCACCGCGAACCCCCAGGAGCTGGTTCAGCTCACCAATGCGATCACGACGAACCTCACGGCGTTCTTCCGCGAGCGCCACCACTTCGACTACCTGCGGGAGCAGGTGCTCGCGCCGATCGCAGCGGATCCGCGCGCAACGCGGCGGGTCCGCATCTGGTCCGCGGGCTGCTCGACCGGGGAGGAGCCCTATTCCATCGCGATGACGGTCGCCGAGGCCGTGCCGGACCTGCCGCGCTGGGACATCCGCATCCTCGCGACGGACCTCGATTCCGAGGTGCTCGCGCGGGCGCGCGCGGGCGTCTACTCGGCCGAGCGGGTCCGCGGCGTTGGCCCCGAGCGGCTCGAGCGGTTCTTCTCGGAGCGGCGCGAGGCATCGACGCCGAGCTACCAGGTGGCCCCGGAGCTCGCCGCCCTGATCACCTTCAAGCAGCTCAATTTGATGCACAACTTGCCGATGAAGGGACCACTGGATGCGATCTTCTGCAGGAACACCGTGATCTACTTCGACAAGGACACGCAGCGCGAGCTGTTCGGCCGCATCGCCGCGCTGCAGCGTCCCGGGGATAAGCTGTTCCTCGGCCACTCGGAGAGCCTGTTCCAGGTCTCCTCGGACTACACGCTGATCGGCAGAACGGTCTACCGGCGCAACTGACATGGCCGCGATCGCCCCAAGAGCCGCGAAAACCGCGCAGCCCCCGGCGCTGCGCGGCTTCGAGCACCTGCAGCGATTCTGGGAGCCCGACACGGAGCGGTGGACGACCAAGATCCTGCCCGGGGAGTACTACGTGACCTGCCACGACGAGGCGATCACGACGGTGCTCGGGTCCTGCGTCTCGGCCTGCATCCGCGACCCCGCGCGGGGCTGCGGAGGCATGAATCACTTCATGCTGCCCGCGGACTCCGCCGGCAGCCGCAACCACTGGCTCGATCCGGCCGTCGGGCTCGCGACCCGATACGGCTCCTACGCCATGGAGAGCCTCATCAACGACCTCATGAAGCTCGGCGCCGCGCGCCAGCGCCTGGAGGTCAAGCTGTTCGGCGGCGGGCGCGTCCTCACGTCGATGACCGACGTGGGCGCGAGAAACATCGACTTCATCCACCGCTTCATCGAGATCGAGGGCTACAAGATCGCCGCGCAGGACGTGGGCGGAATGCAACCTCGCAAGATCATCTACTTTCCAGCGGCGGGGCGCGTCAAGGTGCGGCGCCTGCGCGCGATCGAGAATCGCAGCATCGCGGACCGCGAGCAGCTCTACCTCGAAAGCCTCGGCAGGCAGCCGGACGGCGGCGAGGTCGAGCTGTTCGAGTGACGGACCCACGGGAGACTCCGCATGGCCATGCCGGCATCGCCCCTCGGCAACAGCGAGATCAAGCGCCGCATCCGCGTGCTCATCGTCGATGATTCGGCGCTCGTGCGGCGATTGCTGACCGACATGCTCTCGCGAGATCCGGCGATCGAGGTCGTCGGCGCCGCCGGGGACGCGCACGTCGCGAGAGAGAAGATCAAGCAGCTGAACCCCGACGTGCTGACGCTCGATGTGGAGATGCCGAAGATGGACGGCCTCACCTTCCTGCGCAATCTGATGCGGCTGCGCCCGATGCCGGTCGTGATGGTCTCCTCGCTCGCCGAGCACGGCGCGGATGTGACCCTCGATGCGCTCGCGATGGGCGCGGTCGACTACCTGCCGAAGCCGAGGATCGACATCGCGGCGACGTTGAGCGACTACGCCGAGGAGCTCATCGAGAAGATCAAGGCCGCCGCCAACGCGAGCGTGCGCACGCTC
>JASHSR010000361.1 GCA_030038645.1 Gammaproteobacteria bacterium | reverse complement strand
CGCGTGGGCGGAATCCTCGAGGCGAAGAAGATCGCGAGCATGGCCGAGACGCATTACGCTCAGCTCGCGCCGCATGTCTATTCAGGACCGATCGAGGCCATGGCGAGCGTTCATGTCGCCGCATCCTGCCCCAATTTTCTCATCACTGAGGGCATCGAGAAATGGGCCGGCTTCTATGACCAGATTCTGACGGAGCCGTTTCGGTGGGAAGACGGGTACATCATCCCGCCCGACAAGCCGGGGCTCGGCATCGAGCTGCGGGAGGAGGTGCTGGCGGCAAACGTCTATCGAGGCAGCGATCCTGCGATAGACATCTCGTACCAGAGCATCTACGACGACTACCCGAGCTATTGATACTGCCGTCCCGCTCTCTCAGGCGAGCGAGAGCTCGCGCGCATCGGCCCACGAGCCGTGAACCTGCGAGCTCACGCGGAAGGGTAGGATCACGCGCGCGATGTCGCCCTCACCCAGCCTTTGCGCGTCGGCAATGACGAGCTCCGAGCGCTGCTCGGCGTAATTGGAGCAGACGCCGATGAGATATCCTTCTCCCTCGCTCGAGCCACGCGGAATGAGCGTGCATTCCTGAAGGCTGTGGGTGGGGCCGGCGAAGTAAGCGTCCACCGCGCCCGTCGCCACGTCGAAGCGGCCGTAGCAGTTGACGAGGCGTGGCGGCGGACCCGCGTTGGCCCCGGCGGACGTCCCGGCCGATGACGCTCCTGTATTGGTCCCGGCGCCCGGTCCGGCCCGGGTCGCCCCTGCGGCGGCTCTCATGCGCTCGTGGTCGGCGGGGCGCGCCGGATCGGGGTAGGGCATATAGATGTAGCGCGACTCGAGCGAGAGCACGCGCGGGTCCACGCGGCCGAGGTCGACGACCGAGGTGGGCCAGAGAATCTCCTCGCTCCACGTCTCGTCGCTCGAATCGAGATCGAGCGTGATTCGGCGGATGAGCGCTCTCGCTTTCGCCGCATTCCACGGTGTGCCATCGACGGGCGCGAAGAACGGAAAGAAGTTCGAGTCCCAGAACGCCGCGTACAGGATGATCTTGCTGCCCTCGGAGTAGGCGTTCAGCGTGTGCATCATGCAGCGCAGAGGCCCCTTGAACCACCGCATGTCGCGAGCCTCGCCGTCGCGCGGAATCACTCCGATGTAGCTCGGCTTGGTGTCGTCCCATCCCCAGTGAATCTTGCCGGCGCGCAGCCGCTCCGCGCTCGTCACGTATCCGCCGAAGGGGATCACGATGTGCGACTGCGTGAGCGCCATGTCATGGATGATGCTCACGTAGGGCACCTTCGTGCGCACTTCGTGGCATACGCGGCCGCTTCGGTCGATCCGGTAAAGGTACAGATCATCGCTCGCAAGTCCCGTCGCCTCGTAGCCGAAGGCGACCATCTCGCCCGTCAGCGGATCGATCTTGGGGTGCGCCGTGAAGGTCTCGCTCTTCCACGCGCCATCGAAGTTCCACGGACCGACCGTCTCGAGCGTGTTCGGATCGATCTGGTAGGGCAGCCCGTCTTCCTTCAGCGTGAAGAGCCGGCCCGCGTGCGCGAGAGTCGAGGTATTGGAGACGGTCCGCAGGCTCGGATGCTGCGGATCGCGCACGCTCGGATCGTCGGTGTAGGGATTGCGGTAGTAGCCATAGAGCTGCCGGCGCGCCTCCTGCTGCATCTTCAAGCGATGCGTCCGCACCCACCGGCCCCGGTAGTCGACCTTGCCGTCCTTGAAGCGGAACATGCTGACGTAGCCGTCCGCGTTGACAATCCCGTCGTCGCCAAACTTCGGCGGGTAGTACCACTCGGGCGCGACGCGGTAGAACGCGCCGTTCAGCTCGGAAGGGATCTTGCCGACCACCTCGCAGTCGTCGACGGATGCCTCGAAGCGCAAAGGAGCGCCGAAGCCGCGGCCGGCGACCGCGTGCGACAGATCGGTCATGGGATTACCTCGCGCCCGCCGGCGCCTACCGCAGCTGGCTGTCCTTGCTCCCGCGCCGGTTGTATCCGCTGAAGGGCCCGGCTCTGCGATCTTGCGCCTCCTGACACTCTACGCAAAGACGCACGCCCGGAATCGCAGCGCGGCGCGCCTCCGGGATCGGAGCGCCGCACTGCTCGCAATGCGTGAGCGCCGTACCCTGCGGCAGGCGACTCTGGACACGCGAGACGCCATCCTGCACGGTCGCGTCGATCTGATCCTGAACCGCACCGTCGCCTGCCCAGCCCGTCGCCATCTTCCGCTCCCGACTCCGTACCCGCTGATTCTATCCCCGACGAGCGACTCCTTGTGCAGCCGAAGCGACGGAAGCTGGAGCGATGGGAGCCGAAACGACGGGAGCTGGAGCGGCGGCGGGAGCTCGCAGCGCGGCGGCGGTCCGATCCGAGGCGCCGGCGCGCACCGCGGGGGCGGACGAGCGGCTCTGAGCAGATCCGCGCAAGTCCGAGCGCCGTCATCTCCCGCCGACGCTGAAGGCGAGGAGAACGTTGCCTCCGCGTCCCACGAACTGGCCGTAGCCGGAGTTCACGTAGACGATGCCGTCGGCGACCACCGGCCCGCCCGAGTCGAGGGAGCCCCCATGCGCCGACTCCGCGTTGACGGCGGGAACATGCCGGGCCGTGTCGAAGTCCCAGAGGATTCGGCCGGTGTGCGCGTCGTAGGCGCGCAGGTGGCCGTCCTGAGAGCCGGAGAATACGACGCCGCCGATGGCGCTGATCGCCTGCGATAGAGCGGAGCGGCAGTCCTCCTGTCCCCACGCGCAGGTCGGAGGGGGAGCGGGCGCCCACCAGAGCAGCTTTCCGGTGGCGGCATCGATGGCGCCGAGGCCGGACCGCGGAGCGTCCGATGCGTGGCTCGGCATCGAGTCGGAGATGGGGACGTAAACCGTGCTGCCGATCGCCGCCATGCCCCATTCGATGCCGCCGAACAGGCCGCCGGCGCCGACTCGTCTCTTCCACTGCACCTTCCCGTCGGCGGCGGGATCGAGGCCGTAGACCATGCCCGACTTCTGACCTGCGACGAGCACCTCGTGCCCCGAGGGGAGCGTGACCAGAATCGTCGAGGCGGCAAAATCCGCGTCGTCCCCGGCTGGCTGTGGGCACGGCCCTCGGAAGGAGCAGCCGCTCGCCCAGTGGTCATGACGCGTGAGCTGACGCACCCAGCGGATTTTCCCCGTCGCAAGACTCATCGCCATGATGGCGTCGGTCGTCGAGGCGTCGATGTCGGTGTAGTCGTTGCCGGTGCCGACGTAGAGCGTATCGTGCGCGCGATCGATCGTCGGCGCGCCCCACACCGATCCGCCGGCCGGGCCGTAGAGGCGCGTGGGATCGCCCTTGCGGCGGTAGGGCTTGGGCAAGTGGGCGATCGTGCGGCGCTTCCAGATTCGGCGGCCGCTCCGCGCATCGAGTGCGACGACGCTGCCCCGAAACGTGCAGCATGCGTACCCGGCCTGCGAGGCCGCGCCCTCCTCGAACGAGGAGACCGGCACGAGCAGGAGTTCCCCGAGCAAGACCGGCGAGCCGGTGATGCGCGCAAACGGATGCTCATCGACGTGGGCACGCCACACCTCGACGCCCGTCTCGGCATCGACGGCGTGCACCACCGCAGAGGTGTCACCAAAGTAGGCGAGCGCCCGGTGCCCACGGACGCCCGGCCCGATAGATAGTGCGGTGCGAACCGGAGCGCCGACATCGAGGCTCCAGACGGTGCAGCCCGTTTCCGCATCGAGCGCGTAGACCTGCCCCGTGGTGCTCGTCACGAAGACCCGACCGCCGACTACCGTCGGCTGACCCCAGGTCATCGAGCCGGGATAGGCAAATGCCCATTTGAGCTTCAGGCGCGATACCTCACTCGCCCCGAGCCCGGAGTGCGGCTGAAATCGGCTGTTGGCCAGGTCACGCCCCCACCCGTTCCACCCATCGTCCGAGAGCCGGATCGGCGCGACCGGAATGCGGCAGGGATCGGGATGCAAAGGCGCGGAGGTCGCGGCGGCGCTCGCCGTGAGGAACGTGGCGATGGCGTTGGCTTCATCGTGCGACAGCCCCGCGGCTTGCGGTCGCATCGCGCCCGTGAGCAGCGTCATCACGATGTTGATTCGCGAGGAGTTGGCGAGCGCCGCTCTCGTTGGAACGTGTCCCTGCGCGTGATCGTGACACTGGGCGCAATGCTGCGCGTAGAGTGCCGCTCCGTTCGGCCCTTGCGCGGTCCCGACGGCCTGTTGCGCCGCCCCAGCTCGTGCCGCAAGCGCCGCAACGATGGCCGCAAGCGCCACTCGCACGAGTCTGTACCGCATGTCGTCGCCCTTTGCTGCGGCCGGCGCTCGCTCAGCCGGTCGCAGGGAGTATGATCTTGCCAGATGCCAAAGCGAAGACCGCAGGTGAGTTGCTGAGGACCGGAGCCGCAAGGGCACGGCTCGACTGACTCATTGCCCGAGCAGGGTCATGTATCCCTCCAATCTGCAGTACTTCCCGGTCACTTGGCCGTTTCTCCTCGTCCTGATCGCCTTATTTGCCGTGGCCGTCGGTGTGGTCGCGGCCGGCGTGGTGAGGTTCGCCTCGGCCAGCATGGGGATCAGCGCCGGCTCGATGCTCACGGTGCTCCTGCTCGCGCTGCTCGGCAGCTACATCAACATCCCGGTCGCGTACCTGCCGCAGCGTACCGTCACCGCCGCGGAGACGATCACCTTCTTCGGCGTGCCCTACGTGGTTCCCGTGATCCGCGAGTGGCCGGCGACCATCATCGCCGTGAACGTCGGGGGCGCGGTCATCCCGACGCTGCTGTCGCTCTATTTGATCGCGAAGAACGGACTGTACGTGCTCGGCCTCGCCGGAATCGCGATCGTGACGGTCGTGTGCCATCTTCTCGCGCGGCCGATCGTCGGGCTGGGCGTCGCGGAGCCGATCTTCATCCCTCCGGTCGTCACGGCAGTGGCCGCGGTGATTCTCTCGCGCCGCTATGCCGCGCCGCTCGCCTATATCAGCGGAAGCATGGGGACGCTGATCGGAGCGGACCTGCTCAACCTCGGCAGCATCCAGGGACTCGGCGCGCCGATCGCCTCGATCGGCGGCGCGGGCACCTTCGATGGAATCTTCGTGACCGGTCTTCTCGCCGTGGTGTACGCGGGGCTCGGGATGCATCTCGGCGCCGAGCGCGGCTCGAGGCGCGGGTGGGGGCGCTCGTGGGGGCCCTGAGCGGCGCGGGCAGCGGGCGGAGCACTGTGCGGCGGAGCGCAGACGGGACGGTCTCGAGGCGGCCCGCACGCGTCCCTTGTCCCCGCCCATGGCTCGATGATAAAAGGGGTCAAACTCGATGACGAGGACAGACCCCTCGGAGAGGTTCCCCGGAAACCGAAGCCCGCACGGGCAGGCGCGAGTAGGGGGAAACGCAGAGCGCGGCGACACAGCGCGAATCGAGCGCCGGCCCCTGGTCGGAAGCTGGATGGCACCGCCGCGGACCGCGGCTCCAGCAGGCACCGTCGAGAGGTGTTTGCATGGCCATTCAGGCAATCGAGCGCGTCTTCATCGAGACGCTCGCCGGGTCCGCGCCTCGCGAAGTCGTGCTGAGGGGCTGGGTCTACCGGCTGCGCGTCCTCGGCAAAACCGCCTTTCTCATTCTGCGCGATTGCACCGGCGAGGCGCAGTGCGTCCTCGCGTCCGAGGCGCTGAAGGAGCATCGACTCAGAGCCGAGGACGTCGTGGAGGTGCGAGGCACGGTCCGCCCGGAGCCGCGAGCCAAGGCGGGCTGCGAGGTTCACGTATCCGAGATTCGAGTGCTCAATCGCGCCGCGGCGAATCTTCCGTTCCTCTCCTCTCACGACACGGCAGAGGTCGGCCTCGAGACTCTGGTGCAGTATCGCCCGCTCGCGCTGCGGACCGAGGCGGTCGGCGATGTCTTCCGCGTGCAGGCCGCGCTGCTTGCGGCGTTCCGGCAAGCGCTCGACCGCCGGCATTTCACCGAGATCGTCACGTCCAAGATCGTCGGCGGCGGAACCGAAGGCGGAACGAGCTTGTTCGCGATCGAGTACTTCGACCGCGTGGCCTACCTCGCGCAGAGCCCGCAGTTCTACAAGGAGCACGGCGTCGCGGGCTTCGAGCGGGTGTACGAGACCGGCCACGTCTATCGGGCCGAGCCGCATGCCTCCGGGCGGCACTTGACGGAGTACTACTCGCTCGACATCGAGCTCGGCTTCATCGACGGGCCGGAGGAGGTGATCCAGCTCGAAAGGGAGCTGTTGACGGAGATGTTCGAGTCACTGAACGGCCGGCTCGGGCCGGTTCTGCTCAAGCGCCGCCCGGAGCGGCTGCCGTCCCTGCTCGGCGTGCCTTGCTGGGAATTCCCCGAGTGCCTGCAAATGCTGCGCGAGGCGTTCGGCCGAACCGATTTGAGCGAGGATCTCGATCCGGAGGCGGAGCGGCAGCTCTGTGAGCTCGCGCGCCGAGCGACCGGCGTCCCTGCGGTGTTCGTCCTGGGGTTTCCGCTCTCCGCGCGGCCCTTCTACACGGCGCCCCGCGGCTCCGCGGGCGCGGCGAGCAGCTTCGACCTTCTGTTCGAGGGGGTCGAGATCACGACGGGCGGGCAGCGACTGCATCGGCGGCAGGACCTCGAGTCGGCCCTGCGCTCCCGCTCCATCGATCCCCAAGGCTTCGAGAGCCATCTCGCGATGTTCGATCTCGGCATGCCGCCGCACGGCGGTCTCGCGATCGGGCTCGAGCGCCTCACCTGCCAAGTCATGGGACTGCCGAACGTGCGGCAGGCCGCCCTTTATCCGCGCGATCGATATAGACTCACGCCGTAGCGGAACGGGCTTAGCCGCAGCGCGCTCTTGCGGCGGCGCGCTCTTGCGGCGGAGAAGCGCCTTCCGTGGAACTCGCCCTTGCCGCCTTTGTCAACAGGGTGAGACGGTGAGGCTCCGCGACTTCATCAAATTCCGGCCCCG
Organism: Gammaproteobacteria bacterium; assembly: GCA_030038645.1. Classification (GTDB taxonomy): domain Bacteria; phylum Pseudomonadota; class Gammaproteobacteria; order Steroidobacterales; family Steroidobacteraceae; genus JASHUC01. The sequence continues at coordinate 422 of JASHSR010000361.1, read as the reverse complement.
GAGGCCGCATGAGGCATAGTGCGATCTCGCTTGCGTGCGCCTGTCTGCTCGTGCTGGCTGCGGCTCCGCTCGTGTGGGGGAGCGAACAGACCGGCGCGGCGGCGGCTGGCGCAGCGCGGGCCGCTGCGGCGGGGGCGACCGGCACCGTGCCGGCAGCCGAGGCGCAGGCGACGGGAGAGCCGGCGACGTGGATCACCCGCGACGTCGAAGTCAATCTTCAAAAGCTCCCGAAGACCTACACTTGTGACGCTCTCTGGTACAAATTGCACGGCATCCTGCTCGCAATCGGCGCGCGCCAATACATGTCGATCACGCCGTACAACTGCGGCCGCGGCGCCGCAAGCGGCGGGCGCTCGCCGACCCTCGATCTGAAGTTTCAAACATTGCGGGCGCTGAGCGGCGCGAATGCCCGGTGGGCGGAG
>JASHSR010000360.1 GCA_030038645.1 Gammaproteobacteria bacterium | reverse complement strand
CGGCCTTCCCGCCTACGCGTCCCGATCGAGCGCGTCGACGCTTTTCGGCCAGTCCTGCTTGAGCAGCCGCGAGAGCGCGCGGTCCGCCAGCAGGCGTCCGCCGGTCTGGCAGCGCGCGCAGTAATGGGTCTCGTTTTCGCTGTAGCGAATGCGTTGCACGGGCGTGCCGCAGACCGGACAGGGCAAGCGGAAGCGGCCGTGTACGGCCATGCCTTCGCGGAAGGCGGTCACCTTCTCCGGAAACTCGCCGCCCGCCAGCTCGCGCAATCGGTCCGTCCAGAGCTGCATCTGCTCCCGCGTCGCGGCGTAGAGGCGTGCGACGGCCGCATCATCGAGCCGGCTCGTCAGCTCGACCGGCGAGAGCCTCGCGGCGTGCAGAATCTCATCCGAATAGGCGTTGCCGATGCCGCTGAACAGCCTCGGATCGGTCAGCGCCCGCTTGAGCGTGTGGTTCTCCCTGCGCAGCCGCTCGCTGAACTGCGCGAGGCTCGATTGAAGCACCTCGAGGCCTCCCGGATCCTGCCGCCGCAGCTCCTGCTCCCCCTGAAGCAGATGCAGCGAGGCGCGCCGCTTGGTGCCGGCCTCCGTGAGCGTCAACGTCCCGTTGCCGAATTCGAGGCGGGCGAGCGCCGCTCGCTTCGCCGCCGGAGCGCCTCGCTCTATCCAGTGCAGCCGGCCCGCGATCATGAGGTGCAAGACGAGCCACAGCTCCGACTCGAGCCCGATGGCGATGCGCTTGCCGATCCGGCGCACCCGCTCAACGCGCCGGCCCTGCACGGATTCGATCGGCGGCACGGCCGTCCGCAGCAGAAACGGCGAGCGGATCAGCACGCGCTCGAGGCGCTGGCCGACGATGCGGCGATCCAGCGCCTCAAGATAGACGGTGAGGTCGGGAAGCTCGGGCATCGAGAGCTCGGAGTCTGCCGCGGCTCGATGAATGGCTCCGCGTAATATCCACGCCCACCCCCGTCGCTGTCCACCTGCGCTGCGCCGCGGCCGGCGAGGCCGAGCGCCGAGACGCCGGTCACAGTCCGCGGCCCGCTCGCCGCACCGATGTGACGTAATCCGTGGCACGCACTGCGGCATGGCTCGTATCTTTTCAAGCGCTCAGATGAGCGCGAGCCGTCGAGTCTCTCCGGCGAGCGCGCCGGAGGAGACGTTGTTCCTGGCTCATCAATGCGGATCGCTCGGCATCCCACCCAAGCATCCGGCGATCGAGCGGCTTTGCGCTCGATGCGCCGCAGGAGTGCTGGCCGCCGCGCTGCTCACTTGCCCGGTGGCGCGCGCCTGGGCCGACACCCAGACCGGCTCACAGACCGACGCGCAAACCGCCACCGAGACGCCCACATCGCCCGCCACGGAGCCGGCCACGTCACCGGCTGCGCAGCCCGGCGCGCAGCCCGAGTCGCCCTCCACCGGCGAGCTGAAGCGGATGAGCTTGGAGCAGCTGATCAACGTCGAGGTGACGTCAGTCTCCAAGCAGCCGCAAAAGCTCTTGCGCGCGCCGGCCGCGATCCAGGTCATCACGAGCGAGGACATCCGCCGCTCGGGCGCGACAACCCTGCCGGAGGCGCTGCGGCTCGCGGACAATCTCGAGGTCGCGCAGGTCAACGCGCACGACTGGGCCATCAGCGCCCGCGGCTTCAATACCAATCTCGCGGACAAGCTCCTCGTCCTCATCGACGGCCGAGCCGTTTACACCCCCCTCTACGGCGGAGTGCTCTGGAACGTGCAGGACTATCCGCTCGCCGACATCGACCGCATCGAGGTCATCAGCGGACCCGGCGGCACGCTCTGGGGCGCGAACGCGGTGAACGGCGTCATCAACATCATCACGAAGTCCGCGCAGGACACGCAGGGGCTCTACGCCAAGACCGCCGCCGGCAACGAGCTTCAGCAGCAGAGCGTTCTGCGCTACGGCGGCGAGCTCGCACCGGACGTCTACTGGCGTGTCTACGGCAAATACACGGATTTCGGCGATAACGTCACGAGCACGCTCTCGAATGCGGGCGACGCGTGGCACATGGCCCGCACCGGCTTTCGCATGGACGCCGGCGCTTCCGAGCAGAGCCAGCTCACCGTGCAAGGCGACTTTTATGACGGGACCGACGGCACCGGCCCGGTAGGAGGAGAATCGCTCTCCGGCGGCAACGTTCTCGGCCGCTGGACTCGCGCGCTCTCCGGCGGCTCCTCCCTCAGCCTGCAGGCGTACTACGACCACACGTACCTCGCCCAGCCCTATCCGGCAAGCGCCGCGGCGCCTCCGTATTACACGGGCTTTCCCGCGGCGGATTTGACGGACGACCTCGACACCTCCGACGTGCAATTCCAATACCACTTCGGCTGGCGCTCGCGGCACGAGGTCGTCTGGGGCCTCGAGTATCGAGCGACCCACGAGGTCGACCAGGATCTCAACATCGTGCGGTTCCTGCCGCCCGTGCTGAATCAAAACCTCTACAGCGGCTTCCTGCAGGATGAGATCAGCCTCGCGCAGACCCTCGCGCTCACCCTCGGCTCGAAGCTCGAGCACAACGACTACACGGGCTACGAGGTGGAGCCGGACGTGCGCCTGCAATGGAACCTCGATCCGACGCAGCTCCTGTGGGCCGCGATATCGCGGGCCGTGCGGACCCCGTCCCGCTACGATCGCAACCTCGAGGTGCCGACCGGCCTCGTCAACGCTCCCGCCCCGTTCCAATTCCCGACGGCGTACCTGACCGGAAGCAGCGATTTCGTCTCCGAGAAGCTGATCGCCTACGAGTTGGGCTATCGCGCGGCGCTCGGGCCGCGGCTCACGGGCTCGGTCTCGACCTTCTACAATGACTACAGCGACCTGCGCAGCACCTCCGCCACGCTGACGACGTTCCTGTACCCCTATCCCTACCCGATCTACTTCCAGAATAATCTCGAGGGAGAGACCCACGGGCTCGAGCTGACCCTGTCCTATCAGGTGCTCGAGTGGTGGCGGCTGCACGCGGGCTACGACCTGCTGATGGAGGACATCCGCGTCAAGCCCGGCGAGGTCGATAGCACGGGTGCGACCAACGAGACCGCCGATCCGAAGCACCAGGCGTCGCTGCGCTCGAGCATGGACCTGCCGTACCACCTGACGCTCGACGCCGCCCTGCGTTGGGTCGATGCGTTCGACATCAACGACGGCCCGACCAACGGGCCCGTCCTCGGCGTCGTCCCGAGCTACTTCGAGCTCGGCACCCGGCTCGCATGGCACGCAACCGACCGCCTCGAGGTGTCGCTCGTCGGGGAGAACCTTCTGCATCCCTATCACGTCGAATACGGGTTCCCCACGCCGGCGCGGGATGAGATCGCGCGCAGCGTCTTCGGCGAGATCACCTGGGACTATTGAGCCGGCGAGCCGCTCACGAACCCATCGCGGCCGCGCGGGCGGGCAGGCTGAAGCTGAACGTCGCGCCCTCCCCCGGCCGGCCCTCTCCCCGCACCTTGCCCCCGTGCCGCTCGACGATGCGCTGCACGATCGACAGTCCGATCCCCGTCCCTTTGAACTCCTGCTGGGAGTGCAGCCGCTGGAAGACGCCGAAGAGCTTGTCGGCGTGCTTCATGTCGAAGCCGGCCCCGTTGTCCGCGACGAAGTAGATCACCTCGCCGCCCGCGGAGCCGCCGCGCACCTCGATGTGCGCCCGATCGCGGCCGGCCGTGAACTTGAAGGCATTGGAGAGCAGGTTGACGAGCACCTGCTTGAGCAGCGCGGGATCGGCGACGCAGTCCGGCAAATCCTCCACGGTGAGCTCGACCCGCCTCGCGGCGTGCTCGCGCAAAAGCTCCACGAGGACCTCGCCGACGAGGTCGTTCATCGACACGCGCTCGAGGCTGAGCGGCACGCGCCCGCTGCGCGCAAAGCTCAGCAGGTCCTCGATGAGGTGGCCCATGCGGTCGGCGCCCGAGCGCACCTGCCGCAACAGCTCCTGGCCTTCGGCGGGGACGCTCGCCCCGTGGTGATCCATGAACACGTCGCAGAAGCCTTGAATCGCCCGCAGCGGGGCAT
>JASHSR010000359.1 GCA_030038645.1 Gammaproteobacteria bacterium | reverse complement strand
GACCGGCGCCCAGCGGGCGAGCCCGATCGTCGGCAGGTAGTCCTCCAGGAACCGCGCGCCGCGCGAGACGTGGATCCGCGTGAGCTCCGCGCCGTGGCGGAATTCGGCGCTGTCGTCGGCCCGCCGCAGGTAGCCCATGTCGTGGAACAGGCCGACGATGAGCCCCACCGTCGCCCGCTCGGCACCCAAGCACGAGGGCGGCTGGTGCTGCCGCTCGTATCCCACGATGAGCCGCGCCAGGGCGAGGGTGATGTCGAGCGTGTGCTGCCGGTCGTGATAGACCGTATCGACGCCGTGGTAGCCGGGCACCTCCCCGGCGAACAGCTTCTCGAAGTAGTCGAACGAGCGGGTCAGCGGCTCGAGGTCGATCTGCGGCCAGGTGTCGAGGTAGAGCGCCTGGACGGCGGCCTTCACGGCTGCCGTGGAGCTCACCTGGACGGTGTTGGTGACATCGAAATCGTTGCGGCGGACGCTCGTCATACTCATTATGTATGCCGCTGGCCTTCCCCAGGGAAAACTGACCGAGTCTAGGCAACGGCAGAAGGCAAGACCAGCGAAGCGCCGCACAGTTTGCAGATGCGGCCGCCCGCCAGCCTGGTGCAAGCCGGCTTGCAGATGCCACCGCCCGAGAGCCTGCTGCGGCCGGGTTTGCAGATGCCGCTCTGCCCAGCCCGCCTGCTGCAGCCGGCGTACGCAGGCGCGCCCGCGCGGCCCCGAGCGCTCTGCGCAGGTCAGGCCGCGATGCCGTGCTGCTTGAGCAGCGGCCGGACATCCGGCTTGCGGCCGCGGAATTCCACGAAGGCCTCGAGGGCGTCGCGGCTGCCGCCTTGCGACAGGATCGCATCCAGGAAGCGCGCCGCCGTCGGGTGGTCGAAGACCCCCTTTTCCTCGAAGGCGGAGAACGCGTCGGCGGCAAGCACTTCCGCCCACTTGTAGCTGTAGTAGCCGGCGGCGTACCCGCCCGCGAACACGTGACCGAAACTGTGCGCGAACCGGTTCCACGCCGGCACCGGAACGACCGCCATCTCGCGCCGCACTTCGGCCAGGATCTCGCCGACGCGGGCTCCGCGCGCCGGGTCGTACTCGGCATGGAGCCGGAAGTCGAAGAGCGCGAGCTCGAGCTGCCGCATCATGTGCAGGCCGGCATGGAAGCTCCGCGTGGCGATCAGCTGGACTTGCTTGTCCGCGGGCAGGGGCGCGCCGGTCTCGACGTGCTGCGATATCCGCTGCAGCACGTCCGGATGCCATGCGTAATTCTCGAGGAACTGGCTCGGCAGCTCGATCGCATCCCAGGCGACGCCGTTGGTGCCGGCGACGCTCGGATAGGGGACGCGCGTGAGGAGCTGATGCAAGCCATGCCCGAACTCGTGGAAGAGCGTGAGCACGTCGTCGTGCGTGAGCAGGGCCGCGCGGCCTTGCGCCGGCGGCAGGAAGTTGCAGACGAGGTAAGCGACGGGAAGCATGGCGCCCGTCGTGAGGCTCTTGCGGCCGACGCACTCGTCTTGCCACGCGCCGCTGCGCTTGTTGGGCCGGGCATAGGGATCGAGATAGAAGCTTCCGACCGGATGGCCCGCGGCATCCTCGATCTGGAAGAAGCGCACGTCCGCGTGCCAGACCGGCACGCCTGCGCGCTCGCGGATGCGCACGTCGAAGAGCCGCTCCGCGACATGGAACAGCCCGGCGAGCACGCGGGGCAGCGGAAAGTACTCGCGGAGCTCTTCCTGCGAGATCGCGAAGCGCGCTCTCTGGAGCCGCTCCGAGTAGAAGCTCACGTCCCAGGCCTCGAGCGGGCGGCCGGCGAAGGCTTTGAGCTCTGCGAGCTCGCGCTCGGCCACGGAGCGCGCCGCCTCGCCGAGGCGCCGCAGGAACTGCACCACCTCGTCCGCGCTCCGAGCCATGCGCGTCGCGAGCGCGTAGTCGGCGAAGCTCGCGAAGCCGAGCAGCCGCGCCACCTCGTGGCGCAGGCGCAGAATGCTCTCCATCACGCCGGAGTTGTCCCAGCGGCCCGCATTCGGCCCCTGGTCCGAGGCGCGAGTGTTCCACGCCTCGTAGAACGCGCGGCGGAGGGCCGGGGATTGCGCATCCGTGAGAACCGCGATGTAGGTCGGCTGGTCGAGTCCGAGAACGTAGCCCTCGACGCCGCGGTCCTGGGCCCGGCGGCGCGCCTGCTCGACGATCACCTCGTTGAGCCCCTCGAGCTCGCTGCGCTCCGTGACGGTGTGCGACCAGCCGTTCGTCGCATCGAGAACGTTCTCCTCGAATTTCGCTTGCAGCTGGGTGAGCTCGAGCATGGCGGCCTTGAAGCGCGCCTTGCGCTCGGCGTCGAGCCCGACCCCGGCGAGGCGGAAATCGCGGAGCGCGTGCTCGAGCACGCGGCGCTGGGTCGGCGTGAGGCCGGCGCCCTCGCGCTCCTCGATCCTCTGGTAGGCGCGGTACAGCGGCTCGCTCTGCGCGAGATCCGTCTGATACGCCGCGAGCAGCGGCAAGCAGGCGTTGTAGGCCTCCCGCAGGCTCGGGGTGTTCATCACCGCATTGAGATGGCCGGCCGGCGACCAGACGCGCGTGAGCCGATGCTGCATGTCCTCGAGCGGCTCGACCAGGCTCGCGAACGTCGGCTCGGGGAGCGCGGCGAGCTCGGCGATCCGGGCGCGGTTCTGGTCGAGCACGGCGCGCAAGGCCGGCTCGATGTGCTCGGGCCGGATGTCGCCGAACGGAGGCGGGGGCCCGCGGTCAAGCAGTGGATTTTCCATGGGTGTCTCGGTGAGCGCAGCCGTCATTCTACCGTGGGCCGCCGCCGGCAGCCGTTGTCGGTAGCCGCTGTCGGTAGCCGTTGCCAGTAGCTGTTGCCAGTAGCCATTGTCGGCAGCGGTTGCCGGTAGGTGTTGCCGACGGCCCTTGCCGACACAAGCGCTTGCCGGCAAGTCCTTGCCTGCGGCCGTCCAGGCCCCTCGCGCGCCTGCTTGACCTACCGGATAAGATGAAGCGCTGAGCTCTCGAGCTCCGGGAGGCACATGGCGGACTATGACTTGATCGTGATCGGCGGCGGCAGCGGCGGCCTCGCCTGCGCTCAGCGGGCGGCCGAGTACGGCGCCCGCGTGCTGCTCGCCGAGTCGGGCCGGCTCGGCGGCACGTGCGTGAACGTCGGCTGCGTGCCGAAGAAGATCATGTGGAATGCCGCCGAGCTGGCGCACGGCCTGCATGACGGCCCCGGATACGGGTTCCACATCGAGGGCGCAACGCAGGACTGGGCGGCGCTCAAGCGGGCCCGCGACGCCTACGTTCTGCGGCTCAACGGCATCTACGAGCGCAATCTCGCGAGCCGCAAGGTCGAGCTCGTCCGGGGCTTCGCGAGGCTCGCCGGGGCCGGCGCCGTCGAGGTCGAGGGGCGCGCGGCCACGGCATCGCACATCGTGATCGCGACCGGCGGCCGCCCGCTCCTGCCCGACATTCCCGGAGCGGAGCTCGGCATCACCTCCGACGGATTCTTCGAGCTCGAGCGGCGGCCCGAGCGCGTCGCGATCGTGGGCAGCGGATACATCGCGGTGGAGCTCGCCGGCATCTTCGCCGCGCTCGGTGCCCGCGTGACGCTGGCGATCCGCGGGGAGAGCGTGCTCAAGCACTTCGAGCGGATGCTCGGCGAGGCCTCACTCGAGATCATGCGCGCCGATGGAATCGAAGTGATGACGGGCGCCTGGCCCGAATCGCTCCGCGAGCTCGCGGGCGGACGCTTGGAGCTCGCTCTGCGCGACGGCCGGCGCATCGGCCCTGTCGATACCGTCCTGTGGGCCGTCGGACGCGCGGCCTACGTCGAGGGGCTCGGCCTGGAGCGGGCCGGTGAGGCCGGCCGCGCGGGTGGAGCCGCCCGCGGCGAGCGGACCGGTGAGGCGGGCCGAGCGGGCGGCAGCGGACCGGCGGGCCGGGCCGGCGTGGAGCTCGATCCCTACGGCTTCGTGGCGACGGACCCGTACCAGGCGACGAGCGTGCCGGGGATCTACGCGATCGGCGACGTGAGCGGCCGCCTGCAGCTCACGCCCGTCGCCATTGCGGCGGGCCGCCGGCTGAGCGATCGGCTGTTCGGCGGGCAGCCGGACCGGCACCTCGATTACCGGAACGTCCCGACGGTGATCTTCGGGCATCCGCCGATCGGAACGGTGGGGCTCTCCGAGGCTGCGGCGCGCGATCTGTACGGCGGGGAGGTGAAGGTCTACGAGTCGGCCTTCCTGCCGCTCTATCACGCCCTCACGGCGCGCAAGCCGCGCGCGCGGATGAAGCTGGTCACGGCCGGTCCGGAGCAGCGCGTCGTCGGCGTGCACGTGATCGGCGAGGGCGCCGACGAGATGCTGCAGGGGTTCGCCGTCGCCGTGCGCATGGGCGCCACCAAGCGGGACTTCGACGATACGGTCGCGATCCATCCGACCTCCGCCGAGGAGCTCGTCACGATGCGGTAGAGGGCGCGCGCCCGTGCGTGTCCCCGTCCCGTTGCCCATGCCCCTCCCCGCGCGCGAGCAGCGCCAGAACCGGGGCGGTGTCGGGGCGCACGCCGCGCCAGATGTAGAAGGACTCCGCGGCCTGCTCCACGAGCATGCCCCAACCCTGAACGGCGCGCTCGCAGCCGCGCTCGCGCGCCCATCGCACGAAGGGGGTATCCGTCCGGGCGTAGGCCATGTCGTAGCACAGCGTCGCCGCGCCGACCGCCGCATCCGGAATCGGCGGCACCTCTCCGCTCAGGCTCGCCGAGGTGGCGTTGATGATGAGATCGAACTCGCCGGCGGGCCGCTCCGCGCCGGAGCGCAGCTCGTCGAATGCGCCGCTGCGCAGTGCGCCGCCCGACTCGGGGAAGTCGGCGGCGAGAGCTCGCGCGCGCTCCGCGACGCGCGCGGCGATCACGACTTCGAGCGGATCGAGCGCGAGGAGAGGCGCCACCACGCCCCGCGCGGCGCCCCCCGCTCCGGCGATCAGGATGCGCCGCTTCGCGAGCGTCAGCCCGAGGTTGCTGCACAGATCGCGCACGAGGCCGGCGCCGTCGGTGTTGTCGCCGAGGGTCCGCCCGCCGTCGAACATCAGCGTGTTGACCGCGCCGGCCCGGCGCGCTCGGCCGGTGAGCTCGCTTGCGAGCTCGGCCGCCGCCACCTTGTGAGGGATCGTCACGTTGAGGCCGCGTCCCCCGCGCGCGGCGAAGTCGAGCACGTAGTCGCGGAACCGCTCGGGCGGCACGTCGTGCAGCTGATACGCGAGCGGCTGCCCCGTCTGGCGCGCGAACATGCCGTGAATGAACGGCGACCAGCTGTGCGCGACGGGATGACCGATCACGCCGTATCGATCGAGCGCCTCGCTCACGGGGTACTCCGGCAGTCTGCTGACGCGCCAGAGTCTACAGCAGCCGCACGCTCGTGCCTCCCGATCCCCCCGTGTCGAGGCACGCGTGCAGCGCGGGCAGCCAGACGCGCATGCGCTCGGCGATCCCGTACGGGGGATTGACGACGACGACGCCCGAGCCGTTGAGCGCGACGCGCGAATCGCACGGATGCAGCCACAGCTCGCCGGCCAGCATCTCGCGCGCGACGCTCGCGCGGAGCGCCGCGTGCCATGCCGCGGTATCGCGCGCGTCCTTGATCGGATACCACACGGCGACGACTCCTGTTTGAAAGCGGCGCAGCGCCTCGACGACCGCGGCGTCGACCCGCGCGAGCTCGCCCTGCGCCTCGTACGGAGGGTCGATGAGCGTGAGACCGCGACGCTCCGGGGGAGGCAGGTAGGCCCGCAGCCGCTCGAATCCGTCGCCCTCCACCACCTGCGCGCGCGGTCCCGGCCGGGCTCTCTCGGGGACCCTTGGTGAGGCTCGCTCGGGAGCCCTTGGCGAGGCTCTCTCGCGAGCCTGCAGCGCCTTCTCGAGAGCGGCCGCTTCCCCCCGATCGAGCTCGATCAGCACGGCCCGGTCCTGCGGCCGCAGAAGCGCGAGCGCGATGAGCGGAGAGCCGGGATAGGCTCGAGGATTGCCTGCGCGCGAGCGCCATCCCGCGATCGCCTGCGCGTAGGCCGCGAGCTCCTCGTGGCTCGGCGCGCCGGCGAGCACGCGCTCGATGCCCGCGATCGAGGCTCGGCCCTCGGAGGATGTCTCGAGGTCGTAGGCGCCTCGGGCCGCGTGCGTCTCGAGATAGAGGAAGCCCTTCTCCTTGCGCTGGAGCGCCTGAAGCAGAGCGGTCAGCGTGACGTGCTTGTGTACGTCGGCGAAGTTGCCCGCGTGGAAGCCGTGGCGGTACTGGGTCACCCCGACTTCGCTCGCCGGGCTGCGGCGCGCTCGGACTTCGCCGCCCGCGCGGGCTTGGGCTTGCGTGCCGGCTGGTGTGTCGCCGCCGGCTTGCGCACCGCCCCGCGCTTACGCCCGCCGGCGGGCCGGCGGG
>JASHSR010000358.1 GCA_030038645.1 Gammaproteobacteria bacterium | reverse complement strand
ACATAGTGGGTCTCGCCCTGGGGATTCTGCAGGCCGACGATGAGCATGTGCTCGGCGAGCCAGCCCTCCGTGCGCGCTTGCCAGCTCGCGATGCGCAGCGCGTGGCATTTCTTGCCGAGCAGCGCGTTGCCGCCATACCCGGAGCCGAAGCTCTCGATCGAGAGCTCCTCGGGGTAGTGAATGATGAAACGCCGCTCGGGGTCGAGCTCGCCGATCGAATGCAGCCCCTTCACGAACTGGTCCGTCCGCGCGATGCGCTCGAGCGCCGGGCGCCCCATACGCGTCATGGCCGACATGTTGAGCACGACGTAGGCGCTGTCCGTGATCTCGACGCCGCAGCGCGAGTGCGGGGAGTCGAGCGGGCCCATGCAGTAAGGCACGACGTACAGGGTGCGGCCGCGCATGCAGTCCTTGAACAGGCCGCGCATCTTCGCGTGAGCCTCGTCCGGGGCCATCCAGTTGTTGTTCGGGCCGGCGTCCTCCTTGGAGCGCGTGCACACGAACGTCAAGTGCTCCACGCGGGCGACATCGCTCGGGCGCGACCGCGCGAGGTGGCAGCCCGGAAACTGCTGGGCGTTGAGCGTCACGAGCTCCCCGCTTTGCACGAGCTGCGCGGTGAGCTCGCGCATCTCCGCGGCCGAGCCCTCGCACCAGTGAACCTCCGCGGGCTGCGTCAGCTGGCGAACGGACTCCACCCATTCACGCACTGCTCGGCTCAATTGGGGAAGTGCGGTGAATTCATGCGGTGCAGTGGCCATGCGCAAGTCCTATCGTGGGAAACAAAAGCTACCGAGCCGAGCTCATCGGGATCAGGTCGCGGGCGACTCGGGGGTCCGTCGCCGCGTTGCGCGCTGCGTTTTGTGGGTCCCGCGGCGCCCGCTCGGTCGGCCGCGCCCGCCGGGGCTGCTGGGGCTGCTGGGGCCTCCAGGGCCGCTGCGAGCCTTGCGGGGGCGAGCAGCCCTCGTGCCCGCCGCAGAGTCGCCTTGCATCAGCTCGTTGCGCGCCGCCTGCGCAATCTCGACCAGCTCCCGCCCCGTGGACGCCACGATCTTCCAGGTCGCCTGCAGCTCCCTCGCGACCCGCGCCCGGGAGGCCGGCAGGGCGGCGCGCTGATCGGCGTACAGGGCGCCGATGCTCCGCGCGCGGGCGGTCATACGCAGCCGCTCGGCTCCGTCCGTCAGCGCTCCGTGTGCGCTCGCGAGACTCTGCCGGACGAGCCGGTCGACGCAGCGGCAGGAGAGCTCGGTGAGGCGCAGGCCGGCTTCCGTGAGCGCCGTGAGGCGCGGCCCCGCGGTGTCGAGCCGCTCGGCGGCCCGCGCGGCTTCCCGTTGCGCAAGCCGCAGAGCGCGGCCAGCATAGCCCTGTGCCCGGCCCTGCAGCAGCCGCGCGGCTGTGAGGGCGATTTGATCGGGAATGCTCATGAGGGCTCAGAATGGGCCTGTCGTGATGCAGTGCATCATAATGGATTCGCTCGGAAGGGCCCAATAATGCGACTTTCCGGCCCCAGTTGCAGCAAAATGCCATGAGCGTGACCGCAGCTCGAGAATCGGCCGGCTATGAATGGGGACCGCTTCACAGTCCCCGCCGGCTGGGCAGGCATGCCCCGAGTGATCCGCGCCCGATCCCCGATGCTCCCGCTCGATGACATATTCGGTGCGGACGGTCCGCTCGAGCGCGCGCTGCCGGACTTCACCCCGCGGCGACAGCAGCTGCGCATGGCCGAGCGAGTCTCGCGGGCGCTCGAGGCTCGCGAGCCGCTGGTCGTCGAGGCCGGCACCGGCACCGGCAAGACGTTCGCGTATCTCGTTCCCGCCCTGCTCTCGGGCGGGCGCGTTCTGATCTCCACCGGCACGCGCACGCTGCAGGATCAGCTGTACTCGAAGGATCTGCCGCTGGTCGCGGCCGCCCTCGGGCGGCCGGCTCGCGTCGCGCTGCTGAAGGGTCGCGCGAACTACCTCTGTCGGCACCGACTCGAGGGGGCGCTCGTCCAGCTCGCGATGGCGGACTTCGGCCGGCGGGACCCCTGGCTCGCGCGAGTCGAGCAGTGGGCTCGGATCACTCGCACCGGCGACCTGGCGGAGGTGCCGGGCCTCTCCGACTCGCATCCGCTCTGGCTCGAGGTCACCTCCACGCGGGATAACTGTCTCGGCACATCGTGCGAGGAGTTCGCCCGCTGTCACGTGGCCGCCGCCCGGCGGCAGGCGCAGGAGGCCGACATCGTCATCGTGAACCACCATTTGCTGCTCGCCGACCTCGCGCTCAAGGAGGACGGATTCGGCGACCTGCTCGGGTCGGCCGATGCGCTCATTCTCGATGAGGCGCATCAACTGCCCGACCTCGCGACCGAGTTCTTCGGCGCGAACGTCGGCCACCGCCGGATCGAGAGCCTGCTCGAGGCGGTCAGGCGGGAGAGGGCAGCGGCCGCGGCGGCTCAGTCCGCCGTGGAGGCCGTCGAGGAGGCGGTGCGCGAGATCGCGCATCGCCTGCCGAGAGCTCTCGGGCGCCTCGCGTGGGAGGAATGCGATGCGACGCTCGGCCGCTGCACCGCCGAGCTCGCACACGCGCTCGACGCCCTGCGCGGTGAGCTCGAAGCCGCCGACGCGGGCTCGAGTGCGCTGGGAGCGCGCGCCGGCGAGCTCGCCGCCCACACCGAGCGCATCGCGGCCGTGGACGAGCTCGACGGCATGCGCAGCGTCGAGGTCTCCTCCCGCGGATTCACGCTTCACCTGCTGCCGTTCGACATCGCGGATCGGTTTCGCGCGCTGATCGAGGCGCGGCCCTGCGCCTGGGTCTTCACCTCGGCCACCCTCTCGGTCGGGGAGGATTTCAGCCACTTCACGGCCCGGCTCGGCATTGCCGAGGCGGCGACCGTGAAGGTCGACAGCCCCTTCGACTACGAGCGACAGAGCCTGCTTTACCTGCCGAGCGGGCTGCCGCAGCCCGCCGCGCCGGGCTACGTCCGCTCGATGCTCGATGCGGCGCTCCCCCTCATCGAGGCCTCGCGCGGCGGCGCGTTCGTGCTCTTCACCAGCCATCGCGCCCTGGCGGAAGGCGCGATGCGGCTGCGCCAGCTCTGGGGCGCGAGCCCGCCCTATCGGCTGTATGTGCAGGGCGAGGCGCCCCGCGAGCGGCTCCTGCAGGACTTCCGCGCCGACGGCGACGGCGTGCTGCTCGGGACCGCGAGCTTCTGGGAGGGGGTGGACGTGAAGGGCGCCGCGCTGCGCCTCGTCATCATCGAGAAGCTGCCGTTCGCCTCGCCCGATGAGCCGCTGGTCAAGGCGCGCATCGACTACATCCAGTCCCAGGGCGGCAACCCGTTTCGCGATTTCCAGCTGCCCGAGGCCGCGCTTGCCCTGAAGCAAGGCGTCGGACGGCTCATCCGCAGCGAGAGCGATTACGGCGTGGTGGCCCTCTGCGATCGGCGCATCCTCGAGCGCTCCTACGGGCGCGTGCTGCTCTCGGCGCTCCCTGCGATGCCGCGCACGCGCGACCCGCAGGAAGCGCTCAGCTTTCTGCGCCGGCACGCGCCGCCGCCGGCGCGCTCGCGCGCAACCGCAGCGCCAGCGACGCGCGAGACGCTCGCGGGAGGCTCGTGAGGCCGGCATCGCAACGGCGGGGGCACCCATGAGAATCCTGGCGCTCGATACGGCGACCGAGGCCTGCTCGGCGGCGGCGCTGACACCCGCGGGGCTCGCGAGCCGATACCTCGAGCTCGACCGCGGTCATTCGGAGCACATCCTCGCGATGGTGGACGCCGTGCTCTCCGAGGCGGGGCTCGCGCTCGCCGACCTCGACGCCGTGGCGTTCGGCCGCGGCCCCGGCGCCTTCACCGGCGCTCGCCTCGCGGCGAGCGTTGCCCAGGGGCTCGCGTTCGGGGCGGGGCTGCGGGTGGTGCCGGTCTCCGATCTACGCGCGCT
>JASHSR010000357.1 GCA_030038645.1 Gammaproteobacteria bacterium | reverse complement strand
TCGAGGCGAAGATCGCGCGCATCCCGCTCAAGGAGCAGCAGGACAAATGGCGCACGTCCGCCAAGCAGGGCTACACGAAGGAGCAGCTCGACGACTGGGGCCGTCAGGTGCGCACCTCGATCTCGCGCATGGAGACGCAGCTCCGGGAGACGAAGTGGCTCGCGGGCGAGGCGTTCTCGCTCGCCGATGTCAGCTGCTACGCGATGGCAAGCGGCATGCCGCGGATGTCCCCGGGTCTCGTGAACTCGAAGGACACGCCGAGGCTCATGGCTTGGCACGAGCGGATGTCGGCGCGGGCGGGCGTGCGAGCCGCGCTCGAGATGCCGAACCCGGTGCGCGAGACGATGGAGGCGGGACGGAGCAAGATGTCGTCGGTGCTTTCCTGACCGGTCGCGGAGGGCTGCGATGCAGGACGTGAAGGGCAAAGTGGCGTTCATCACGGGCGGCGCGAGCGGCATCGGCCTCGGCATGGCCAAGGTCTTCGTGCAGTCCGGCATGAAGGTCGTGATCGCCGACATCCGCGAGGACCACATCGCGGAGGCGCTCGCGCATTTCGCGGCCCGCGGCCGGCGCGACAGCGTGCACGCCATCCGGCTCGACGTGACGGACCGGGCTGCCTATGCGCGCGCCGCCGACGAGTCGGAGCGCGTGTTCGGCCGGGTGCACGTCCTCTGCAACAACGCGGGGCTCGGCATCACCGGCCCAATCAAGAGCGCGACGTACGACGACTGGGACTGGCTCACGGGCGTGATGCTGGGCGGGGTCGTCAACGGCGTGCAGACCTGGCTGCCGCGCATCCGGGCCCACGGCGAGGGAGGCCACATCGTCAACACGGCCTCGATGTCGGGGGTCTTCGCGAGCGGCGATGCGGGAATCTACATCACCCTCAAGTTCGCGGTCGTCGGCATGGCCGAGGCGCTTCGCTGGGAGCTCGCGAGCGAGAGCATCGGCGTCTCGGCGTTCCTGCCCGGCGGCGTGCGCACGAACATCTTCTGGAGCCACCAGATGCGCCCGCCGCACCACAAGACGGGATATGCCGAGCAGGACCGACGCCGCGAGGAGTTCGGCGCGCGGGCGCGCGACGCTCCGCCCTCGAGCGGCATCACGATGGAGCCCGTCGAGGTCGGCGAGCGGGTGCTGCGCGGAATCCTGCGGAACGACCTCTACATCATCACGCATCCCGAGTTCCGCGAGGGCATCCAGGCGCGCAACGACGCGCTGATCCGCGCGATTCCCGACGAGCCGCTCAACGAGGAGCGGCTGCGACTCCTGCGCACCATGGGGAACCTCCTGCACAATCCGATCTACGCGGAACAGACGACGCCGAAGGGACCTCCCCCGAAGAGTGGCGCCTGAGGCTGCGGACGGCGCGGGCAGCTGGAGGGTCGAGTGGTCGCGGAGCCCACCGGTGTCGATGAGGGCGCGGACTCGAGCGTAGAGGCGGCGACCGAGTCGTGGCCCACGTCGTCCATGGCGTGGTACACGGTGGTCGTCCTGGCGCTGAGCGCCATGTTCGCGAATCTCGACCAGAGCATCGTCTCGCTGCTGGTCGAGCCCATCAAGCGCGACCTGCGCCTCTCGGACACGCGGATGGGGATGCTGCTCGGACCGGCCTTCGCTCTGTTCTTCGCGCTGTTCGGCATCCCCGTCGCCCGGTATGTGGACCGCCACGCCCGCAAGGCCGTCCTCGGCATCGGACTGACGGTGTGGAGTCTCGCGACGGCGTGCTGCGGCATCGCGCAGGGCTTCTGGTCGCTGTGCCTGTGCCGAATCGGCGTCGGGGCCGGCGAGTCGGTCAACCAGCCCGCGACCTTCTCTCTGATCGCCGACTCCTTTCCCAAGGAGCGGCTGCCACGCGCGATCGCCGCGATGCAGCTCGGCGTCACTGCAGGCGGGGCGATCCCGTTCCTGCTCGGCGCATTCCTCGTGTCTCTGTTCGCGCACGTCCGTCCGATCGCCATTCCCGGGCTCGGCGTCATTCGCAGCTGGCAGCTCGTGTTCATCGCCGTCGGGCTGCCCGGGCTCGCGGTCGTGCTGCTCCTCACCCTGACCGTGCGGGAGCCTGCGCGGCGCGGGCTGCAGGTCGTCGGGCAGCTGAAGGTCTCGCTGCGCAGCGTGCTCGGCTATCTGATCGCGCACTGGAAGGTGTTCGCGCCGATGTTCCTCGCGCTCGCCTTCAGCTCTCTCGGGGGCTTCGCGCAGCAGCAGTGGCTCGTCGCGTTCTTCCAGAGGACCTACGGCTGGGACGTGCCGCGCATCGGCAACACCATCGGCTTGGTGCAGCTCGTCGCGGTGCCGGTCGGCTTGGCGATCGGGGTCTGGCTCGCCGAGAGCTTCGATCGCAGGCGCCGCACGGACGCGCCGCTGCTCGTCGTGATCATCGCCGGACTCATCCGCATGCCGGCCTCCATCGCCATGCCGCTCATGCCGACGGCGTCGCTCGCAGTGCTCTGCCAGACGCTCTCGCTCTGCAGTATCGGCATCGGCGGCGCCTCGCAGAACGCCGCGCTGCAGATCGTCACGCCGAATCAGATGCGCGGCCAGGTGACGGCGCTGTACCTGTTCACGTACAACGTGATCGGCTTCGGGCTCGGGCCTCTGTTCGCCGGGCTCATCACCGATCACGTGTTTCACCAGGAGAGCGACCTCAGGTACTCCCTGCTCACGATGGCGGCGATCCTCTCGCCGCTCGCGCTGGCGATGGTGTGGCTGGGGGTGAGGCCCTACGTGCGCGAGGTGAGACGGATGAGCGGCATGGCAGCCGGCTGAGCGGGAACCCCCACAATCCGAGGATCAGTGCGATGGAACAGATCGAGGGAAAAGTCGCCTTCATCACCGGAGGCGCGAGCGGCATCGGGCTCGGGATGGCGAAGGTGTTCGCCCGCGCGGGCATGAAGGTCGTGATCGCAGACGTGCGGCAGGATCACA
>JASHSR010000032.1 GCA_030038645.1 Gammaproteobacteria bacterium | reverse complement strand
GTCGGCATCGAGCGCGATGCTCCCGTCCGCATGGCGCTCCGTACGGAACGGCAGCGTCTCGACAGTGCCTACCTGCAGAGTCTCGAGCTGTGCAGGTGTGAGAAGCACCTCGCGCGCCATCGCGACGGAGGCCGTCTGCGCCGCAGCCGCAGGCGCGCCGCGACGCGCGATCACCCACAGGGCCGCGAGTACGGTGCCCGCAATGACTGCCGCAACCAGCACAATGCGGGCTTGCTTGTCGGCGGACCAAGCACGGCGCGACAGCGGATCCGGATTCTCGGGCATGGAGCGATGCGGAGGGAAGAATTCGCGCATCGCTAAGATTAACCGTCCAAGATTTCGTGAGGCTTACACAAGTCGCGTGGCATGGACCTCCGCTGCATGCGCCCCCGCGAAAACGCGCGCGGTCCAGTCACGCCGCGGTCTGGGATTGGCGCAAGTCCGATCCGCACGCTTCGGGATAATCACCCAGGGCGGCCGTGAAGGCGACGGCGATGAAAGTAGCGACCGCTCCGCAGAACAGGAGCGCGGTGTAGGAGGAGAACAGGTCGTAGCTGTATCCGGCGAGATAGGAGCCCGCCGCGCCGCCTATGCTAAAGAGCACGAACAGCGTGGCGTAGATCCGCCCTAGCGCAGCGTGCCCGAAATACTGAACGCACAGGTAGCCGAGCGCATCGAATTCAAGACCCAGGCCGATGCCGAAGGAGACGAGCGTGAGCGCGGCGACCGTCTCGCCCGGGGCGATTGCAAGGCCGAGAAAGCCGAGAACCGGGCACATCAGCAGCCCTGCAGCGACGAACGGCGCGTGGAAGCGATCCAGCAGGTAGCCGGTTCCCAGCCGGGCGATGATGACCGACAGGCCGAGGAGCGATGCGAGGTCGCCGGCGCTCCGCCGGGCTACGCCGCGGTCCACCAGCAGCGGAATGATCTGCGAGACCGTGCCGTTGAGCGCGACGCCCAGCAGCAGAGTCGCGACGGCGAGCTTCCAGAACGTGGCGGTGCGGATGCACTCCTCGAAGGCGCGGCCGCGGGGGTAGATCGCGAGAGGCGCCTGTCCCTCATCCTGCTTTGGAAGCTCCCCATCGGGGTACGAGTTGACGTCGGCGGGGTTGTTGCGCACGACCAAGTAGATCACCGGCGCGACGAGCAGCAGATTGATCAGCCCGAGTGCCAGGAAGGCGTCGCGCCAGCCGCCCCGCTCGATAATCCAGCTGACGAGCGGTGGCAGGATCAGCGCGCCGACACCGGCGCCGGACACCCCGAGCGCGAGCGCGAGGCCCTTCCTTCTGTTGAACCAGGTGACGAGCAGGCGCACGTAGCTCACTGAGGAGGTGCCGCAGCCGAGCGCCGTCAGCAACACCATCCCTAGATAGAACCACCCGATATTCTCGTTCAGAAAATAGAAAAGACAGAGTATGCCGCCGAAGCAAACGGTCGAGACCAGTATAGGGCTCCTCACCCCTTTCTTGTCGATGAGTATGCCGAGCAGCGGCGTGACGATCATGGTCGTGGCATGCGCCAAGGTCATGCCCAACGAGATGGCGCCTCGGCTCCACCGGAACTCGTCCGTCAGAGGCAGCGTGAACGCGCTGAAGGCGTAGATGGTGGTGCCGATGTAGCCGAAGCAGATGCCCACCGCAGAAGCACCGATGATGAACCAGCCGTAGAAGATATTCCTCTCGGCGCCGCTCACGACCGGCGGGCGAATGGACTTGGGCTCCATCGCAAGTGACTATTTCACGAGTTCGTCATTTAGTAAGTATGCTGAGTATCACCGCTTCGGCCCCGCACTGTCAACCCATCGCGGACGCGCCGACCCTTACCGCGCCCCCACCACCCCCATTTGCGCTTGCGGCGCTCGTGTCCTAGTCTTGAGGCTCGCATGGGCGAGCGGGCGGCACGTTGCCGGCCGCACACATCAACAGGTCTTCCGGAAAGTAAAGACGATCAAGTGTCAAAAATGGAACGATCCAAAGTCATCTGGAAAAGGCCGGGCTTCCTCATCCGTCGCCTGCAACAGATCCAGGTCGCCGCATTCCTCAGCGAGTGCGCGGAGGTCGATATCACGCCGGTACAGTGGGGCATCCTCACGATCGTATCCGAGAATCCCGGCGTCGGACAGATCGAGATATCCGAGGAGCTGGGGCTCGACCGCTCCAATGTCGCAAACGTGGTGGACCGTCTCGCCAACCGGGGACTGCTCCGCCAAAAATTCAGTCCGAAGGACCGGCGCAAAAAAGACATCACCTTGACCAGGGCCGGCGAGAAGATCATCGGGCAGGTCGAAGCGGGCGCGCTGCGCGCGCAGCGCAAAATACTCAGCCCGCTCTCCGACAGCGAGCGAGAAATCTTCGTCGACCTGCTGACTCGGCTGGTGAAGGAGAACAACCACCTCGGGCGCGCCCTGCTGCGGCTCACGTGACCGAAGCCGCACTCCCGCCGTACGACTCGCCCGGCGCTAAACGACGTTCAGCGCCCGAGGCGTCGCGAGGAGGTTCTCGGCGCCCTTGTCGGTCACCAAGACCGAATCGCCCAGCACGAAGTAGCCTGCCAGCGGTGTGTACGTGTTGGGATGCACGACCAGAACGGTATTTTTCTCCAGCACAGTGTGTACGCCCTCGAGGATCAGTACCTCGTCCAGGTAGAGGCCGAGGCAGTGGCCACGCACACGCGTATACTCGGAGCTGCAGTACTCTCCATAGCCGTAGCGTCTGAAGACGTCGTTCTCGGCGAGCGCCACCTCGTGTGCCGTGACCCCCGGTTTGATGGCCTCCAGACCGGCGGCCACGGCCTCGTCGAACAATTCGAAGGACTCCCTTTGCTTGACCGACGGAGGACCGAGCACCGCCGTGCGACAGATCTGCGTCCAGTAGCCCGCGAACTGCGGCGTCAATTCCGTACGGACCAGATCGCCTCTCTCGAGGCGTCGATCCGACGGCGGCGTCATGCCGCGCACGTCGCTTCCCCCCGAGGCGATCAGCATGAAGTTGTCTTCCGCCCCTTCCGCGCGCAGGCGGGCTTCGACCTCGGCGACGATCTCGAACTCTCGCACGCCAGGGCGGCAGGCGTCCTGAAAGGCCTGCCACGACTTGTCGCAGATCGCGCCCGCGAGGCGCAGCCGCTCGATCTCCAGGTCGCTCTTGACCAGGCGCACCGAATCCATGAGGTCGCTGGCGCTCACGAGCTGCACATTCGGCAGCAGCGCCTCGAGTTGCCGCCGAATGCCGAAGGGAAGGAATTCCGCGCCAGCCACGCCGACGCGGCCCTTCGGCAGGTCCGAGCGTATGCGCTCGGCCAGCTCAGCCACGTTCGGAAACGCGATGCCGCGAATGTCCTCTACGAAGCCGGCCAGTTGCACTGCGCGTGCGTCGCCCTCCGAGCAAACGAAAGCCGTTGCCGCTCCCGTCGACGGCAGATAGGCAAATGCGGCGCTCGATTCCAGCGCTGCATCGGTGAGATAGCGCACGTTCTCGCGCCTCCAAGCCGGCGCGAACACCACGAGCGCCTCCATGTCCGCCGCCGCAAGAGCCGCCCGTATCCGGTCGCTGCGCCATTGCATCTCCGCCGCGGCGGGGTTACCGCTCTTTCGCTCCATCACGCGCTCTCCGGTCCGCAGAGCGCGATCGCTCCATCCCGCGTGATCCTCACGGTCTCCGCCGCGGGCAGAACGCCGGCCTCGCCTGCGAGCGATAGCATAATGCATACGACCTCGCCCTCTTTTAAGGGCCGCTCCGTGTCTTCTTCCGAGCGGAATAATCCGCGCATCTCGATGTCCGGATGCGGGATACAGGACAGTGTAAGCCTGCAGCCCTCGCCGGCCCGACTTGCCGCCAGCCGAGCGAGCTGCGCTTCGGTCGCTCCCGACCTCGCGGCGCCGAGCGCTTCACGTAGCGCACGATTGGCCGTATTCGCGAGAGGGCCACCGCGCGGGCGTGATTGACGTAGCCAGACGTAGCGGTACTGCGCAGTCACATCCTCGAATTCGCTGCCATCCTGCAGCTTTCCGCAACTCACCGTCGCGTCTTGGAAGCCCGCGCGCCGGATACCGCGTACGGCGATGCAGATGCGCTCGCGAGGGCTCCCGCCCAGCGCCCACGCGAGAACCATCGCCTCATCCAGCAATTGCGCGCCGCTCTGCAGGAGACTCCATTCCTCGGCGGAAGGCAAAAGCCTGCTGTCGCGCACCGCCGCTCCCAGGTCCTGCAGCTCGGCCTGCGGTAGAGCGGCGCGCAGCTCGTCGACGAGATCGCTCGGCCACCATGACATGTTGATCAATGCAATCCGCCTCTCACGGCCGCCGATGCGCTCATCGAGAAGTCTGCCGACGCCCGCCGCGAGCCTCGGCCCGCTACGAATGTCCTCCAGTATCGACGTCCGGCGCATCCACGGCTGCACTCGCTTGGAAAGCTTAGTGATCAGCGCGAGCTTGCCCTGGAGCGGCACGGCGAGGATCGCCTCGTTCCAATAGAGACAGAGGTTGGTGAGGTAATTGATATCGCCCGAGCGCGAGACATCCCCGTAGATCAGCGCGACCTGCGCGCCCGACTCTCTGAGGCGCCCGCGCACCGTGTCCAGCCGCGCCGCAAAGGCGGCCGGCGAAGTCTCGACCGGATCGAGCACGACGAGTCCACGCTTCACGATTCACCCTCCACGAGCCGTGAGCCGATGGCGATGACGCCGCCCGCGCGCAGCATCTCGAGCAGAAAGGGATCCGTGCGGTTGCCTTGTAGCGCTCGTCCCGTCCGCCGAACTTTCAACTGTCCGCCCGGGACGTCCACTTCCAGCACGTCGCCTTCGGCCGCGGCAGCCTGTATTCCCGGAACCTCGAGGATGGGCAGCCCGACCTCGAAAGCATTGCGGTAGAACGTGCGAGCGAAGCTCTCCGCGACGATGCAGGAGATGCCGGTCGCCCGCAGTGCCCTCACTGCGATCGCGCGTCCGGAGGACTGCCCGAAGTGCCGCCCGGCGACCAGGATGTCGCCGGCCTTTACACCGGCGGCGAACGCAGGGTTTGCATCCTCCAGCACGTACCGGGCGATCTCGGCGAGCGGCAGGAAGACGCGGTGCGATTTGACGATCTGGTCGGTGGGCACGAAATCGCCGACCATCCAGCACCTGCCCGTGAACCGGAACTCGGTCATAGCACGTCTCGAACGTCTGTGATGCGTCCACGCAGCGCCGAAGCGCCGACCGTGAGCGCTGAGGCAAGGTACATGCTCGCCGCCGCGCTGCCGTTGCGGCCGGGGAAATTCCGCGAGTGCGTGGAGATCATGCTCTCGCCGGCCGCCATCGCCCCCATGTTGACGCTTTGGTTCGAGCCCGTGCTGGGCGGAAACCACAGCGCGCCCGCATCGTGCAGCTGCTGCACCAGTCCTTCCTGGAGCGCCTCGCCGAATGCTGCGCGGCTCGCGGGCACGACGTTCAGGCGCACGTCGGGGTGCACGGTCTTGCCTCGGAGGACTCGCGCCAGCAGGCGAATATCCTCGATCCGGCCGCCTCCGTGACCGCCGATCTCCGCCCACTGGATCGGTTGGCCGGCGACGGCGCCGACCGCGTTCACGTTGCCGACGGTGGGCGGACAGGCTACCTGCGGCTCGATGGCCGACACGTCATATTCCCAGACTGCCTCGGGCCGTCGCCGGGCACGTGGGGCCACGTCCAACCCTTGCCAACGCTCCATTGCGCCCAGCGCGCGGGCGAACTCGAAGACCTTCTCGTCGGGCTCGATGTAGCCGCACTTCGCTCCGACATCGACGGTGATGAGCGGCAGCAGCCAGCGATCGAACAAGTCGAGCTCCTCGACGAAGGAACCGCCGAACTCCAGCGCTTTGTAGATCGCACCGCCCTCGCCGATCTTGCCGACCAGCCAGAGCGCCACATCCCTCGGCGTGCTGCCCTCGGGGAGCTCTCCGGTGAGCTCGATGCGTATCGTCGCGGGAACGCGAAACCACGCCTTGCTGTGAGGGAACACCATGCCGGCGTGGCAATCGTTCCCCACGGCCGCCGCGAAGGCGCCCAATGCGCCGTATACCGGCGTGTGGCTATCGGAGCCGACCACGACCATGCCGGGACCGATGAGGCCTGCGCGCACCACAGCGTTGTGAATGTTCCCGCTGCCGCAGTCGAGCAACCGGATGCCGTACTTGGCCGCCCACTCGCGATTCGATTTGAGCACTTCGGCCTCGCGCTCCCGCGGTGGCGAGAAGATGTGATCGAACACCATGATCACGCGATCGGCGCGCTTCAGCGGCTTTCCGACTTTCTCCTCGTAAACGCGCGAGGTCATGTAGCCGCTCAAGTCATGCATGATCATGCGATCGACCTCGGCGATCACGATGTCGCCAGGCTCGACCTGCCTCCTGCCGCTCGCCCGCGCCAAAATGCTCTCGATCAGGTTCACGGCAAGGTCCCGCGCGGATCGGTGATCACCCCAGTGATCGCCGACGCCGCGGCGGTCGCGGGGCTCGCCAGATAGATCTCGGAGTCATAGCTGCCCATGCGGCCGCGGAAATTGCGGTTCGCCGTGGAAAGTGTCACCTCACCCTTGTCCATCGCTCCGCCGTCGCCGGCGCAAGCACCGCATCCCGGGTTGGTGATGACGGCG
>JASHSR010000356.1 GCA_030038645.1 Gammaproteobacteria bacterium | reverse complement strand
ACACATGGCGAAGCCGCACATGACGAAGTGGGGAAAGGCGCGGAGTCTTCTCGCAGCTGCAGTCGTCTCTCTCGGCCTCAGCTCGCCCGTGATCGCGCATCATTCGTTCGTGATGTTCGATCGAAAGAAGCCCCTCGTGCTCGAGGGCACGGTGCTGCAGTTCCAGTGGACGAACCCGCACGTGTGGATCGAAATGACCGGGCCGGACGGGCGCGGCGGGCACGCGAAGTGGGGCGTCGAATGCACGAGCGTCAACATGCTCAAGCGGCAAGGTTGGCATCACGAGTCGCTGCATGCGGGTGACCGGGTGAAGCTTCTCTTGTATCCGCTGCGCAACGGAGCACGCGGCGGCCAACTCGCGAAGCTCCTCGAGATCAACGGGACACCCGCGAATCTCGTGAGCTATCGCTGAGCCTTCGTGAGGGGCACCAGTCCTTCCCGGGCAATGATGGCCTGGCCCTTCTCGGAGAGCAGATACAGCGCCAGGCGCAACGCCTCGGGCTTGCTGGACAGGACGGCGAGGCCGTAGAGCGGGTGCGGGTCGAGCCGCGGCGGCACGACGAAGCTCGTGAGCTCCGGCACCTCTTTCAACAGCCCCGTGGCACCGCTGCAATAGGTGATGGAAACGTCAATCTCGTTGGATAGGAACAGCGCCGCCGCGCGGCTCTCGTTGGGGCTTGCCGGAGTCGCCTTCAGATTCATCGAGGCTCGAGCCTTCCGCTTGAGGATTGCGCCCGCGCCCGGGCGCAAGGCGTCGATGCGATTGAGAATCGTCCAGGCGTAGTCGCCACCTGGGTCCGCGACCGGCGTGGACGTTTTCAGCCGCACGTCCTGGGCGAGCAGGCGATCGATGAGATTCTCCGGTGTGATACCCGCCGAGCGGCGCGACACGAAGCACATCCGGTTGCGCGCGAAGGCGATGGCTGGAACCACCGTGCGGCCCTCGGCCTCGAGCTTGCTCGGTGAGCCCACGTCCGCGGACATGAACAGGTCCGGCGAGTCGCCCTTCTCGATCCGCTCGCGCAAGGATCCGGAGCCGCCGAAGCTCGATTTCACCTGGATGTGCAGGAGCGGGCCGGCTTCCTTGGCCAGCTCGCTCACCACGCCGCGCAAGCTTCCGGCGGCATAGATCGAAATGGTCACCGCGGCGGCGGGCGTGGCCACACTCCACGCGGCAGCACCCCACGCAACGACGCAGCTCAGCGCCCACAGCGGCCGACTCAACCTCTTCCGGGCCATTGCTCCTCGTCGAGACCATGCGGGAGAAAAAGGAGTATCGCACACCAACGCTCGCGTCATCGAGCCCAGTGACATCACCGGCGCCAATACCGGCAGCTTGGTGGCCCATATGAGCGCGCCGCGCACGCTGCTCGCGTCGGTCACCGCGCAGCTCTGAGGGACGACGGCAGCGACACGTCTACGCCGCGCGGTATCATGGGGCCCTCGACCTCAGGGGGCACGCCGTGCAAAGCCGGTGGATTGCACTCGCCGTA
Organism: Gammaproteobacteria bacterium; assembly: GCA_030038645.1. Taxonomy (GTDB): domain Bacteria; phylum Pseudomonadota; class Gammaproteobacteria; order Steroidobacterales; family Steroidobacteraceae; genus JASHUC01. Next base: position 13,072 of record JASHSR010000356.1, on the reverse strand, counting down.
CTCGGCCTCGCGGCGCTGACCGTCGCGGCAGCGCAGGGACTGACGTGGGCGTCGGCATCGGCGGCCGGCCCTGCGACCGCTCGCCTCGCGGCAGCCCACCCTGCTGCAGCAGCTCCGACGGCGGCCGATTCGGCGGCGGGCGATCCGCCGGCGGCCGGCGGGGTGGCGGCTGGGGCGAGCCGCGCCGTGGCGGCCGTCCTGGACCTCACCGGAGCGGTCAGCCCGGCCACCAGCCACTATGTGATACGGGGACTCGCCGACGCTCAGGCTCGGGGCGACCGGCTGGTGATCCTCGAGATGGATACGCCGGGCGGTCTCGACACGTCGATGCGCGACATCATTCGGGCCATCCTCGCATCTCCGATACCGGTCGTCGCCTACGTCGCGCCGTCCGGCGCGCGCGCCGCGAGCGCCGGCACGTACATCTTGTATTCGTGCGAGATCGCCGCCATGGCCCCGGCGACCAACCTCGGCGCGGCGACTCCCGTGGAGATCGGCGGCGGGACCGCGCCCACGACGGAGGAGCGCAAGCAGATCAACGACGCGGTGGCCTACATTCGTGGGCTCGCCGAGCTGCGGGGCCGCAATGCGGACTGGGCGGAGAAGGCGGTACGCGGGGCCGCGAGCCTGCCCGCGAGCGCGGCGCTCCAGAGCCACGTGATCGATCTGATTGCAACCAGCGTGCCCGACCTGCTCGAGAAGCTCGACGGACGGCAGGTGAAGGTCGGAGCCGCGACCGTCGTGCTCGCGACCCGCGGCATCGCGACCGAGCGGATCGAGCCCGACTGGCGCACGCGCCTGCTCGCGGTCATCACTCATCCGACCGTCGCGTACGGCCTGATGCTGATCGGGATCTACGGCCTGCTGCTCGAGGGCTACAATCCCGGCGCGGTGCTGCCGGGCGTCGCCGGAGCCATCGCGCTCCTCGTCGCGCTCTTCGCCTTCCAGATTCTGTCCGTGAATTACGCGGGGCTCGCCCTCATCGCCCTCGGCGTCGGCATGATCATCGGCGAGTTCTTCTTTCCGACCTACGGGTCGCTCGGGGTCGGCGGGCTCATTGCGTTTGTCGTAGGATCGATCATTCTTTTCGACACCGACGTCCAGGGGCTGAACGTCGCCCTGCCGATCATTGCGGGTGTCGCCACGGCGGGCGGGGCGATCCTGCTCGGGCTCGTCTACCTCGTCACGAGGTCGATGCGCCGGCCGGTGGTGACGGGCCGCGAGGGCATGGTCGGCGCGACGGCCGAGGCGTTCGAGGATTTCACCGAGCGCGGCCGCGTGCGTTTCGGCGGCGAGCTGTGGAACGCACGCAGCGCCAAGCCGGTGCACGCGGGCCAGCAGGTGCGTATCGTGCGCGTGGAAGGGCTCCTGTTGTGGGTCGAGCCGGTGTGAATCCTGGGAGACACTGATGCCAACGTTCATCATCGTCGTCATCGTCATCATCGCGGCGTTCATCTTCACGTCGCTCCGCGTGCTGAAGGAGTACGAGCGCGGCGTGATGTTCAACCTCGGACGGTTCGGCGGGATCAAAGGGCCCGGCGTCATCTTCGTGTGGCCCATCGTGCAGCAGATGACGAAGGTCGACCTGCGCGTCATCGTGCTGCAGGTGCCGAAGCAGGACGTGATCCTGCGCGACAACGTGTCGGTCAAGGTGAGCGCGGTCGTCTACTTCCGCATCGTGGACCCGGCGAAGGCCATCATCCAGGTCGCCAATCCCTACGAGGCGACGAGCCAGCTCGCGCAGACGACACTCCGCTCGATCCTGGGCCAGCACGAGACGGATGAGATGCTCTCCCAGCGCGAGAAGCTGAGCGCCAACATCCAGCAGATCCTCGACCAGAGCACCGATGCGTGGGGCATCAAGGTGGCGAACGTCGAGATCAAGGACGTGGACCTCGATGAGACGATGATTCGCGCCATGGCGAAGCAGGCGGAGGCCGAGCGCGCCCGGCGCGCGAAGATCATCAACGCCGAAGGCGAGAAGCAGGCCGCGGAGACGCTCGTGACGGCGGCCCTCGAGCTGTCCAGGGATCCGCGCGCGCTGCAGCTGCGCTACCTGCAGACGCTGCTCGACATCGCGACCGAGAAGAGCACCATCATCGCGTTCCCGCTGCCGCTCGATCTCATCTCGCCGCTGCTCGAGCGGCTCGGCAAGGGCTCCTAGGCGGCCCCGCGGCGGAGCCTCGAGAATGCCCGACCCGCAGCGCTCGCGCTGGATCCTCGCCACCGCCGGCCTGTTGCTCGCGGTGGCGACGATCCTCGGCGCGCTCGGAGCGCATGCGCTCTCCGCTCGCCTGCCGCCGGACCGGCTCCGCGTCTTCGACACGGCCGTGCGCTACCACTTCTACCACGCGCTCGGGCTGCTCGCGGTCGGGCTCACGGCCCGCGCGGTCGACTCGTCGCTCGTGCGCTGGGCGGCGGTGCTGATCGTCGCGGGAATCGTGCTGTTCTCGGGGAGCCTCTACGCGCTCTCCTGCGGCGCGCCGCGCGGCATCGGCGTCGTGACGCCCGTCGGTGGCCTCTTGCTGATCGCCGCGTGGATCCTCTTCGCGGCCGGCGCGCTCCGCGGCGGCTGATCGGGGTCTCGAGCCGATGAGACACCTGTTCCCACCGCAGGGGGACCTCGGCAGCTGGCTGCAACCGGACACTTTGGTCGGGGCGCTCGCCTACTTCGTGCTGGCCTGCGTGCTTGCGGCGATCCTGTCGCGGGCGCTGCGCATCGCCATTCAAACGTGGATCAGCCATGCGCCGGCCGGGCACGTGGACCGCACCGCCGCGAACTTCCTGCGGCAGCTCGGGGTGCTCTCGATCTGGGTGTTCGTGCTCACGCTCTACGCGCATCTCATCCCGCCGTTGCGCGCGCTCGGAACGGCGATGCTCACCGGCGCGAGCGTGGCCTCGATCGTGCTCGGCCTCGCCGCACAGAGCACGCTCGGCAATCTCGTCGCCGGGATCTCGATCCTCATCTATCGGCCTTTCCGCCTCGGCGACGTGCTGCAGATCACCACCCCCACCGGAACCGAGATCGGGACGGTCGACACATTGTCGCTCGGCTACACCATCCTCGGGACCCAGGACGGCCGGCGCGTCATCGTGCCGAACAGCCTCGCCATCAGCCAGGTCGTGATGAATCTCAACGCCTTCGCGCGGGACGTCGCGCCGACCCTCAGCTTCTGGGTGACACGACAGGACGTGGTCCACGCGCGCGCCGTGGCGCTCGAATTCGCGCGCACGCTCGGCGCCGAGCGCTCGGGCTGCTTCGTCGTGAAGTCGGAGACGGGTGCCGTGCAACTCTCGCTGTCCTTGCGGCCGGCGCCCGCGCAGCTGCAGCCGGCCACGGCCACCGCTCAGCCGGATACGCCATCCTCCTCGAGTCTTGCGGAGCAGCTCGCGCAGGCGCTGCAGAATCAGGGCATCGCGGCCCCGCCGGGGAAGGACCCGCCGACTCTCGCGCCGAGCTGAGTGTGAAGCGACCACCGCCGAGTGACGGGCGCTCGGGCCTTCCCATCGATGAGGCGCTGCCGGCGCTTCGCGCGGCGCTCGCCGCGCGGCGCAACGTGGTGCTGCAAGCGCCGCCGGGGGCGGGGAAGAGCACCGTCGTTCCCCTCGCGCTGCTCGCCGAGTCCTGGGTCGGGGGCAAGCGGGTGTTGATGCTCGAGCCGCGCAGGCTCGCGACCCGCGCCGTCGCGCAGCGCATGGCGGCGACCCTGGGCGAGCCGGTGGGCCGCACCGTCGGCTACCGGATGCGCTTCGACACGCGGGTGTCGCGCGACACGCGGATCGAGGTGGTAACGGAGGGCGTGCTCACGCGCATGCTGCAGAGCGATCCCGCGCTCGAGGGCACGGGGATCGTGATCTTCGACGAGTTCCACGAGCGGAGCCTGCAGACCGACCTCGGGCTCGCGCTCGCGCTCGATGCGCAGGCGACCGTGGCCCCCGAGCTGAAGCTGCTCGTGATGTCGGCGACGCTCGATGCGCAGGCCGTTGCGGAATGGCTCGGCAGCGCGCCTCCCGTCACCGCCGCGGGACGCTCCTTTCCGGTGGAGACGCGCTTCGTCGGCAGGGGCGCGCCCGCGCTGCCGAGCGCGGACGCCTTCTCCGCGCGCGGAGAATCGCCGGAGCGGCTCGCTGCCCAGGTGGTGCAGCGCGCGCTTCGCGAGGAGCGGGGCGACGTGCTCGTATTCCTCCCGGGCGCACCCGAGATCCGCCGCGTGCAATCGCTGCTCGACGGCGCCGACTTGGGCCCCGCAGTCCGGGTGCTGCCCCTCTACGGAGATCTCGCGGCGAGCGAGCAGGACGCCGCGCTGGCGCCCGGCGCTCCGGGATCCCGCAAGGTCATCCTGTCGACCAACATCGCCGAGACGAGCCTCACGGTCGAAGGCGTACGCGTCGTCGTGGACGCAGGGCTCGCGCGCCGCTCCGTGTTCGATCCAGTGACCGGCATGAGCCGCCTCACCACGCGCCGCATCTCGCGGGCTTCCGCCGAGCAGCGGCGGGGCCGCGCCGGGCGGCTCGAGGCGGGAGTGTGCTACCGGATCTGGAGCGAGGAGGCTCACCGGGCGCTTGCGCCGTACTCGCCGCCCGAGATTCTCGAGGCCGATCTCGCCTCCCTCGCGCTCGAGCTCGCCGCCTGGGGAGCACGCGACGCGGCGGAGCTTCGCTGGCTCGATCCGCCGCCTGCCGCGATGCTGTCGAGCGCGCGCGATCTGTTGCGGCGGCTCGAAGCGCTCGATCGCGAGGGCCGCATCGCCGCTCACGGCCGGGAGATGGCCGGGCTCGCGGTGCACCCGCGTCTCGCTCACATGCTGCTGAAGGCTCGCGAGCTCGGCCAGGTCGAGCTGGCGGCACGGCTCGCCGCAATCCTGTCGGAGCGCGACGTGCTCGCTCGAGGGCGCGATGCGCACGATGCGGATGTCCGCAGCCGCCTCGAGCTCCTGAGCGAGCCTCGCGAGCCAGCGCGCGGGGACGCATTCGCCGTGCAGCGGGCGCGAAGAACGGCGCGCGCTCTCGCGCGGCAGGTCGAGTCGAGCGGCGAGCGGTCGCGACTCGGCGGCGCAGCGGATCGAGCGAGCGTCCGCGAGGCCGGTGACAGGGTCGGCGGGGCCCGCGAGGCCCGCGAGGCCAGCGGCAAGGCCGGCCGGGCCGGTCACGAGGTCGAGCAAGCCGGGATGCTGCTCGCGTTCGCCTATCCCGATCGCATCGGCCGGCGCCGGGCCGGAGCGGAGGGCGAGTACCTCCTCGCCAACGGACGCGGCGCATCCTTCGCGGAGGCGCAAAGCCTCGCGCGCCAGGAGCTGATCGTTGCCGTCGATCTCGACGACCGCGCGCGCAATGCGCGCATCCTGCTCGCCGCGCCGATCGAGCGCGCGGAGCTCGAGCGGCACTTTGCCGAGCGGCTCGAGGTGGCGCAATCGATCGAATGGAGCGAGCGCGAGCACGCGGTCGTCGCGAGCCGGACGACGAGGCTCGACGCGATCGTTCTCTCCGAGAAGCCGCTGCAGGACATCCCCCCGGAGGCGGCCCGGGCCGCCATGCTCGAGGGCGTGCGCCGCATGGGTCTGCAGTGCCTGCCGTGGAGTCGCGAGGCGCGCGATCTGCAGGCGCGCATCGAGCTCGTGCGCGGCCTCGAGGATGCGAGCTCGCGCCCGAGCGGCCGCGACGCGGATCGAGGCAAGTGGCCGGACGTGAGCGACTCCGCTCTCGCGGCGACGCTCGAGGGTTGGCTCGCTCCGTGGCTCGACGGCGTCACGCGCCGGGAGCACCTCGCTCGTGTGCCGCTCGTCGATGCGTTGCACGCGCTGCTGTCATGGGAGCAGCGGCGGCGGCTCGACACGCTCGCGCCCACGCATCTGCAGGTGCCGAGCGGCTCGCAGATCCACATCGACTATTTGGACGAAAGCGCTCCGGCCGTCTCGGTGCGGCTTCAGGAGGTGTTCGGCCTCGGCGAGACGCCGCGGATCGGCGGCGGCCGGATACCCGTGACCTTCAAGCTGCTGTCGCCGGCGCAGAGGCCGGTGCAGATCACCCGAGACCTCGCGAGCTTCTGGCGCGGCGCTTACGTCGAGGTGCGCAAGGATCTGCGCGGCCGGTATCCCAAGCACTACTGGCCGGAGAATCCGCTCGAGGCCGAGCCGACCCGTCGCGTGCGGCCGCGAGCCCGAGGGGCTCCTCCGTAGAGCAGCGCATCGGCCCGCGGCCGGGAGATGCACCCGGAGCGGCTGCCTGGATTGCAATAGGCGCGCTCGAGCTCCAGAGCGTCCGGGGGGACGCGCCGCCGCGCGAACGCAAGCCGCCACTCCGGCGGCTCGAGCGCCCCGATGATTCTCACGGGTGGCCTACGCGCGTAAGTTACGGGCTGGCTTCTCATGCCGCGTGGGTCTGCATTTTCTGTGCCGAGGCCCACATCTGCGCCGAGCTCCGAATCTGTGCCGAGACCGCGAGCGCGCATGGCGCGGCCGCAGGCGCATGGCGCGGCGCGAGTCTTGCTTTGCGCCCGGGTGGAGAAGACCGCGCACGGGCGCGGCCGGCGCAGAGGCGCGAGCCGTGCAGAAGAAGGATGCCTCGATGGACAGCCCGCTCGACGTAGAGATCACGGCCAGGCGGCTCGATGAGCTCATGCGCTGGCACGGAACGGACGAGAGCAATCTCCCTCCCGCCCATACGCTGCAGAACCTGTCGCGCGATACGGTCGCGGCGCTGAAGGAGCTGCAGCGATCCCGCGAGGGAATCGAGCGCCTGCGGGCGGCGATGGGCCGCGCCTTTTGGGCCGAGGACTCGAGCGAGCTGCACGCCATCCTGCTCGGCGCGCTCGGACCGCCGCCCATGGCGCCGGGAGACTGGCAGGTCGACGACGCTCCCGGGCCTGGGCTCGCGGCGTCGCCGCCGCACGATTGCGCCGCTACTTGGACGCCTTCTTGAAGTCCTCATCGCGCAGGTTGAACAAGCGCTTCTTGTCCTCATCCGACATCGGCTGAGTGAAGCTCGTGAAGTCCTTGCCCACGTCCGCGCCCCGCTTCACGGCGGGTCGCGCTCCGACGGCCTCGAACCAGCGCTTGACGTTCGGAAAGTCGTTGAGGTCCTGCCCCTGCCAGTCGTGCCGGACCACCCAGGGCCACGCCGCGATGTCGGCGATCGAATAATCGCCCGCGAGGTACTCGTGCTTGCCGAGCTCGGTATCCATGACCTTGTAAAGTCGCGCCACCTCGGTGCGGAAGCGGTGCATCGCGTACTCGATCTGCTGTGGCGCATAGCGCAGGAAGTGATGCGCCTGGCCGGCCATGGGACCGAGGCCGCCGACCTGCCAGTAGACCCACGCGAGGACGTGGTACTTCCTGTGCGCGTCCCTCGGCAGGAGCTGGCCGGACTTCTCCGCGAGGTACTGTAGGATGGCGCCCGACTCGAACAGCGAGAGCGGCCCCCCTTCGGCGTCGTGGTCGATGATCGCCGGCATCTTGTTGTTCGGGCTGATGGCGAGGAATTCAGGCTTGAACTGGTCGCCCTTGTTGATGTTCACCGGAATGATGTTGTACTTCATTCCGCACTCTTCCAGCATGATGGTGATTTTCTTGCCGTTGCCGGTCGGCCAGAAATAAACGTCGATCACTGGGGGCCTCCTCGCGCCGCGGGGTCTGAATCGGGCAACATGAGGGGTGGAATGTTGCCCGATTCTCATGCCGCGGCACCAGTGCGGGCGCGGGAGCGGGAAGGGCGGACAGCGGGAGCGCCGGATGGACAGGATTCTCGAGCCTGAGATCATGGACGGCCGCGAGACGGCGGAAGCCTATGCCCGGGCGGACTTTTCCGATTCCAACCAAGCCTTCGTGGATCGCGTCGTCGCGCGGTTCGGCGATCGCCTCTCGAGCGTCGTAGACCTCGGTTGCGGCCCGGCGGACGTGCCTGTGAGGCTGGCCCGCGCCGCGAGCGGTGCGCGCATTACCGCCGTCGACGGCTCCGAGGAGATGCTGAGCTTGGCGCGCGAGGCCGTCCGGGCGGCTCACCTGACGGAGCAGATCACGCTCCACCTCGGGCGCCTCCCCGGCCTCGCCCTACCGGAGCACGCCTTCGATGCGGTGCTGTGCAAGGACATGCTGCACCATCTGCCGGACCCGCAGGCGCTCTGGAGCGAGGCGCGGCGACTCGCTCGGCCGGGCGCGGCCGTCTACGTGATGGACCTGATGCGCCCGAGCTCGCCGCTCGAGGCGCGCGAGATCGTGGAGCGCGTCTCGAGCCGCGAGCACCCGATCCTGAAGGAGGACTTCTACAACTCCCTCTGCGCGGCGTTCACGGTCGAGGAAGTGCGGGCGCAGCTTCGCACCGCGGGTCTGACCTTGGCCGTCGAGCCGGCGAGCGACCGGCACATGGCGATCGCGGGCGTGCTGCCTTGAGGCACCGCCGGCGCAGGGCTCCGGCGGCGCGCGATCACTGGATGCGGATGACGATCTTGCCGAAGAAGTCGCCGGAGTCCATGAGGTCGTAGGCGCCCTTCGCGTCGCTGAACGGGAAGACACGGGCGATCAGCGGCTTGACGTTGTGCTGCTCGATGAAGGCGTTCATGGCCTCGAAGTCCGCCCGCGAGCCGACGTACAGCCCGGAGACCGTCGCGTTCGACATCATCAGCGCCATGGCCGGCACGTCGCCGCCGAAGCCGCCGAGCCCGCCGATCAAGGCGATATGCCCCCCGGCGCCGAGGCTCGCGAGAGCATGGGGCAAGGAGTCCTTGCCACCGACCTCGAGCACTTCTTGAACGCCGGCGCCTCCGGTGAGCTCCCGGACCGATTTCTCCCAGTCCGGCACCTTCTTGTAGTTGATCGTGCCGAACGCGCCGAGCTTTCTCGCTTCCTGCAGCTTCGCATCGTGCGAGCTCGTGATGATGACCTTCGCTCCCGCGGCCAGCGCAAAGACCAGTCCGAACGAGGAAACGCCGCCCGTGCCCTCGAGCAGTACGGTATCGCCCTTCTGGATGTCTCCCCGCGTGAACAGCCCGTTCCAGGCGGTCACGCCGGCACAGGGCAGGGTCGCGCCCTCCTCGTAGGACAGGTTCGAGGGAAGCGCGACGAGCCCCTGCTCGTTGAGCGTGACGTACTGCGCCAGCATGCCGTCGATCTGTCCGCCGAGCGCGGAGTTGAGGACATCGGGGCCCGGGCGTCCGCTCAGCCACTTCTGGAAGAAGATGCCGGCGACGCGGTCGCCCACGTGGAGGCGGGTGACGCTCGAGCCGACCGCGACGACTTCGCCTGCGCCGTCCGAGAGCGGCACGAGACTGTCGCGCGGGCCGACCGGATAGTTCCCCTGCAGGACGAAGACGTCACGCCGGTTGAGCGAGGCGGCGTGGACCTTCACCAGCACCTCGTGCGGCCCGGGCGCGCGAACCGGAGCGTCCACGAGCTTCAGAGTGAAGGGGCCCTGCGTCCCCGTGCGGACGAGCTGGTACTCCTTCTGGGTCGTCGGTTGCGTTGCCATGTGGCCTCCACAAGCGGTAATCGCGGCCAGCGCGGCGACCGACACGGCCCACCCGGCCCACGCGCGCATCGCCCGTGCCCATTCTGGCGTATCGTCGTGCATCTGCAATCCCCCGGCCGGTTGGCCCGACCGCGGAACGGCGATGCGAGCCGAGCGCGGATGATAGCAGCCGGCCGGCACGAGAGAGGAAGCGTGTGAAAGCAGCGTGGATAGCGGTGGTGGCGCTCGCTCTGACCGCCGCACTGGGCGCGTGCAGCAAGCGCGAGGCGGGCGCGGCAGCCACGGCGCCGAGCCCCGCCGTCGGGGCCGGACACGGGCCCGCGCCCACGATTCGACGAGCGGCCCCGGGCATCGCTTGGTTCAAGGGCAGTCTCGACGCCGCCTTTGCGCAGGCTCGCGCCGAGCACAAGCCGGTCTTCCTGTACTGGGGCGCGAGCTGGTGTCCGCCGTGCCACGAGCTCAAGGCGACGGTCTTCTCCCGGCCGGACTTCATCGAGAAGTCGCGGCTGCTCGTTCCGGTCTACCTCGACGGCGATGATCCCGGCGCACAGAAATGGGGTGATGTGTTCCATGTCACCGGCTATCCGACCGTCGTCATCCTGCGGCCCGACCGCTCCGAGCTCGAGCGGATCTCCGGCGGGATGGACCTCGGCGAGTACGGCGAGGTGCTCGATCTCGCGCTCGGCGACGTGCGCCCGTTGAGGGACGTGCTCGCGTCGCTCGACTCCGGCGGCGCGAGCCTCTCGCGCGACGACTGCCGCAGACTCGCGTATGACGCGTGGGATCTCGATGAGGCTGCGAGCCAAAGTCCGCATCGGTTGGCGCTGACGCTGGATCGCGCGGCGGAGCGCTGTCCGAGCGAGGCGCGCGTGGAGCGCGCGCGGCTCACGATCGCCGCGGCCGCGGTGGAAGCCGACGCCGAGCAGGATCGGTTGAAGGCGGGCGCGTGGCCGAGCGCCCTGTTACAGGGGCTCGTACGGCAAGTGTACGGGACGCTCGCGGACCGCGATCTGGTGCAGGGCTCGGCCGACGTGCTCGAGATGGCGGACGATGCGTTCTTCACCGCTGCCAAGCGCTCGCTGAGCGCGCGGGATCTGGAGCGGCGGTGGCTCTCGGCCATGGATGTCATCGCGAGCGACGGCGACTACGCCCAGGCGGACCGGCTGTTCGCGGTGGACGGCAAGATCGAGGCGGCCAAGGCGCTCGAGCCGGGCGGCGCAGTCCCGAAGCGTCTCGCGGCGGACGCCGAGCAGCGCATCGGCATCGTCCTGGCTCGCGCGAGCGACGAGCCGACGCGCGCGGGGGACGTGAACGCGGCGATGAATATTCTCGAGGACCTGGGAGATCTCGACCGCGCGTATTCGATCGCGCAGCACGAGATGCAGACGTCAAAGTCGCCCTACTACTACATGCTCGACCTCGCGGACGTCGAGGAGAGGAGAGGCCACAAGGACCTCGCGATCGACTGGCTGCAGCGCGCGTACCGGGAGTCGCAGGGCGCGGCGACGCGCTTCCAGTGGGGAACCGAATACGTGAGCGGCCTGGTCCGCATGAAGCCCGACGACGACGCGCAGATCCGCAGCGCGGCTCTCGCCGTGCTCGGCGAGCTGGACGGACCGGACCGAATCTACAGCCGCACCCGAGTGAGGCTCGAGAAGCTCGACGCGAGCCTGCGCAAGTGGAACCGGCACGGGCGCCACGCCGTCACGATCGCGGTGCTGCGGCGGCGCATGGGCCGCCTCTGTGCGAAGGTTCCGGCCGGCGCTCCGGCGCACGCGGCGTGCGTGGGATTTCTGGCGAAGGCATGAGACGGCGGCGCGCGAGGACGATGCGTGGTGACGATGCGTGGGGACGATGCGCGCCGACAGGTGCGGCACGCCGCGCGATTGGTACAATTCCGGGAGCGCCGGGCCTGTAGCACAGCGGTCAGTGCAGGGGACTCATAATCCCTTGGTCCTTGGTTCGAATCCAAGCAGGCCCATCGAAATCAATCGGTTGCAGGCCCCCGGATCTCGATTTGTCTAAGTGTCTAAGAGGATTCTTAGACACTCGGGAAATCCGTTCCCGGCGGATTCAGATCGGCCTGCTTGACGTCCGTCACTTCTGCCCTTGATTAGTTGTGCAACAAATCTGATAATTTGTACAACTAGGCGAGAGGTGGAAACATGAGGACTTCCGAATCGGCTGATCAGCGCAGGAAGGCGCTCGCCGAGATGCGAATGCGAGCGACGCTGGAGGCCGCACGGGCCGCGGGACTGCTCGGTGGTGCCCGAAGCGCTCGTGTAGCCGGCCGGGTGCCGGCCGAGCTTGTGGCGGCGGCCAAGAAAAGCGCGGGGCTTTCATCGGATACGGATCTCATCGAGGTCGCCCTGGCGAGACTGGCTCTAGAAGACGATTTTGGCGCCAGGCTCGTGCGCCACAAGGGAGCGTTACCCCGAGACGCCGACATTGAGTTTTGATCTCGATGCTGCCCTGCGATGGCTCAAACCGAGCAGGAAGAGGCGTCCGCTTCGCCGCCGACCAGAAGAGGAACTGGATTGGGTCGAGGCGGTCCCGGCGGTGGGTGGGCCGATCCTGCTCGACACGACCGTTTACGTCGATACTCTTCAAGGTCGATCTCCGGAATCGCTTGACACTCTCGTTACCGTGCGAACGTGCAATCACTCTTCGGTTTGCCTCTCCGAACTCACCCACACGTTCGGCCGGCTGAAGCCGGATGACCCTCGAACGGAGAAATCGCTCAAGGCAATCGGCAGAACGGTCCGCGACATTCCCGCACATCGTCTCGTGGCGCCTGACGCGGCGACTTGGGGAGAGGCGGGAATCTTGGGCGGCTTGGTGTTTCGACTTGGCGGCTATGCCGCCGGCGCCGAGCGAAAGTGCCTCAATGACGCTCTCATCTACTTGCAGGGCCGCAGGAATGGTTGGCCCGTGGTGACGCGCAATGTCACGGATTTCGACTTTCTTAATCAGCTCGTGCCAGACGGGCGCATCTTGCTTTATCGGCGAATAGAGAATTGAACTGAGGATTCTTAGACACTCGGGAAATCCGCGGGCTGCGACGCTTCGTCGAGCGAGAAAAAGCCCCACCAGAGATCTGCGGCGTCGATGCGAGCGAAGTTGTTTGCTCGCGTCGGATACGGCCTACTGTCGGGTAGCGGCCGGAACCGGCCTATCACCAGACTGAATGGGTTTCCCCCGCCATTCGACCTCGAGGGTCCGGGACGCATAGACTCTGCGGCGCGCGTCCAAGAAGGCCCGGTCGCGACGATGAGGTCCTCCGGGTCATAAGAAGGTGGAGTGACTCTTGTCGGGGATTTTCATCAGCTACCGCCGCAGCGACAGCCCGGACGCCACGGGGCGTATCTACGATCGCCTCGTCGCCGAGTTCGGCAAGGCGCAGGTGTTCAAGGATGTGGATTCCATTCCTCTCGGGCGGGATTTTCGCGGGCATCTGAACGATATTGTCGGGAACTGCGGAGTGATGCTCGCCATAGTGGGTCCGCGCTGGACGGAGGCGCGCAACCCGGCGGGGCAGCGGCGGCTCGAGGATCCGGACGACTTTGTGCGGATCGAGCTCGAGACCGCCCTTGCTCGCGACATCCCGGTGGTG
>JASHSR010000355.1 GCA_030038645.1 Gammaproteobacteria bacterium | reverse complement strand
GCCGGTGAAGCTTGCCCTCGCCATCCGCCACGTCGAGTTCGAGGACTGCGGCACGCTCGCCGAGGTGCTGCGAGACCACGGCTTCCTCCTCCAGTACGCCGATGTCGGCCGCGCCGATCTGCGCACCGTCGATGCGCTCTCTCCCGAGCTGCTGATCGGCCTCGGCGCGCCCGTCGGGGTGTACGACACCCGGCTCTACCCGTGGATCACGGACGAGCTGCGGCTCTTCGAGCGCCGCCTCGCCGCGGCCAAGCCGACCTTGGGGTTCTGTCTCGGCGCGCAGATGCTGGCGCACGCGCTCGGCGCGCGCGTGTATCCCGGGCCGGCCAAGGAGCTCGGCTGGAAGCCGCTGCGGCTCACCCCGGAAGGCGAGCGCTCGGCCGTGAGCGCGCTCGATGGGAAGCTCACCTCGATGCTGCACTGGCACGGCGATACGTTCGACTTGCCGGCCGGCGCGCGGCTGCTGGCATCGACCGCGGAGGTTCCGCACCAGATCTACGACTGGGGCGGCTGCGTGCTCGCCTTTCAATGTCACCCCGAGATCCGTGCCGCGGACATCGAGTCCTGGCTCATCGGCCACGCGTGCGAGATCGCCTCCACTCCAGGGGTCACCGTCGCGCAGCTCAGGCACGACACCGCGAGGCTCGGGCCGGCTCTCGCGGAGCGCGCCCGCTCGACGTTCGAGAGCTGGCTCGCATCGGTTGGGCTCTAGCCGCTGGGGGCTCTAGCCGCTGGGGGCTCTAGCCGCTGCGGCCTCTAGCGGCTGCGGCTCTCGGAGCCCACCGGTCCGCCGTCCCCCAGGCGTCGCTTCGCGTATCGGCGCGCCGTTGCGTGCTGAGGACTCGCTCGCGATCCAGCGACGAAGAGCATGTTATTATTGAATTTTCTCTCTCGATGAGAGCCCAAATCCTGACCGCGATGCGAGGCATGGCGCTGCTCGGTGCGGCCGCGCTGGCAGCCTGCAGCGCCGGCCGCCCGACCGCCCAGGTGACGGCCATCAAGGTCGGAACGCGGCTCGCCGCCGAGCAGGTCGTCAGCCGCGGCCTCGAGGCGATGCCGCGTACGCTCGATCCCACGCTGGCCTACGACGAGCCTGCGGTCGATGTGATCGGCGATCTCTTCGAAGGTCTCACCACACTCAGCGTCGACGGCCGAGTCGTCCCCGGCGTCGCGAGCTCCTGGGAGACGAGCCCGGACGGCAAGACCTGGGTCTTTCATCTGAGATCCAATGCGCGCTGGTCGAACGGCAATCCGGTGACGGCGGCGGACTTCGTCTACGCCTGGCGCCGGGAGGTCAATCCCGCAACCGGCGCCGAAAGCTCCCAGGAGTTCGCACCGATCGTGAACGGGTTGGCGATCGCGACCGGCAAGGCCCCGGTGGACAGCCTCGGTGTGACGGCGCTCGACCCGCACACGCTGCGCGTCTCGCTCAACGCCCCGACGCCGTATCTTCCATCGCTGCTCACGAACGCCTACATGCAGCCCTTGCCGCGCGCGACGATCGAGCGCTACGGCGACGGCTGGACACGGCCGGGACACCTGGTGTGCGACGGGCCGTTCGTGCTCGCCGGGCTCGTCATCGGCGATCGCATCACGCTCACCAAGAACGCGCTCTACTGGGACGCCGCGAGCGTGCACCTGACGCGCGTCACTTACTTTCCGCTCGATGATGCCCAGACGCAGGTCAACCGCTTCCTCGCAGGCGACGTTGAGTACACCGACCGGTTCAACGCGTCCCAGTACCCATGGCTCCGGTCGCGGCTCGGCGATCAGGTCCGGACGGGACTGTATTTCGCGACGATGGCGCTCGCCTTCAACATGACGGAGCCGCCATTCGCAGGCAACCGCGATCTGCGGCTCGCCCTCACGATGGCGGTCGACCGCAAGATCCTCGCCGAGAAGGTCTTCCAGGGCGCGACGGCGCCGGCCTACTCGCTGATGCCGCCGCTGCCCGGCTACGTCGTGCAAGTGCCGGCGTGGGCCTCCTGGAGCGCCGCGCGGCGCCATGCGGAAGCGCGGCGCCTGTATGCCGCGGCCGGTTACTCGGCCGCGCATCCGCTGCGCGTGGAGCTCGACTATCCGACGGACCCCTCGCGCCGCGACCTCTTCGATGCGCTCGCCGCGATGTGGCGCATCAACCTCGGGGCCGACGTGGAGCCCTACAACGAGGAGTTCCGCGTGCTGCTGCAGGATGAGGCGCTGCACAAGACGCGCTTCTTCTGGAACGCCTGGGTCGGCGACTACCCGGACCCGTTCACGTTCCTCGAGCTCTATCAAACCGGCTCCGACCAGAACAACGGCGGATACTCGAATCGCGCCTACGACGCGCTGCTCGAGCAGGCGGTGCGGCAGCCGGAAGTCGCCCTGCGCTATCGCTATTTCGAGCAGGCCGAGGCACTGCTCAACCAGGATGCGCCGTACGTGCCGTTCCTCTATTACCCGGCCGAGCACCTGGTCAAGCCCTATCTGAAAGGCGTGCACTCGAACCTCCGCGACACGAATCTCTCGCGCTACATGTACGTGCTGGAGCACGAGGGACGCTGAGGCGATGCTGCGCTATCTCGCCCAGCGTCTGCTCACGGCCGTTCCGACGCTCATCATCATCGCGACGCTCGCCTTTGCGCTGCTTCATGCGACGCCGGGCGGACCGTTCGACTCGGCGAAGCGCATCCCGCCGCAGATCGAGCGCAGCATCGAGGCCCAGTACCACCTGGATGAGCCGCTCTGGCGGCAGTACCTACGCTACATGGGCAGCCTCGCGCGCGGGGACCTCGGGCCCTCCTATCAGTACCGCGACACCACGGTCAACGAGCTGATCCGCCAGGGCTTCCCGGTCGACGCGACGATCGGCACCTGTGCGCTGCTCGCGGCGCTCCTCCTCGGCAGCCTCTTCGGCATCGTCGCCGCCCTGCGGCGCGACACGACGTGGGACTACGTGCCGATGCTGTTCGCATCGCTCGGCATCGCGCTGCCCGTGTTCGTCGTCGGACCGCTGCTGATCCTCGTGTTCGCCGTGACGCTGCACTGGCTCCCGAGCGGGGACTGGCGCTCGGGCTCGGTGCGCTATCTGATCCTGCCAGTCGCCGCGCTCGCCCTGCCCTACATGGCTTACGTCGCGCGCATGGTGCGGGGCGCCGCGCTCGAGGTGCTGACGAGCCCGTTCATCCGCACGGCGCGCGCCAAGGGCCTGCCGCTGCGCACGGTCATCCTGCGCCACGCGCTGCGGCCGATCCTCACTCCGGTGGTGTCCTTCATCGGCCCGGCCTTCGCCGGCGTGCTGACCGGATCGATCATCATCGAGTCCGTGTTCGGTCTGCCCGGCATCGGGCGCTACTTCCTCACGGGGGCGATCAATCGCGACTACACGCTCGTTGTCGGCATCACCGTCCTCTACGGCGCGCTCATCATCGTCTGCAACCTGCTCGCCGATCTCTGCTACGCATGGCTCGATCCGCGCGTGAGGCTGCACTCGTGAGCGGACCGGCCGGTGCGGGGGCCACGGGCAGTGCGGCTGCGGCGCCCGGTGCGCCGGTCGCGGCTGGAGCAGCCGGCTCGCCGGGCCCACCGCCGGAAGGTGAGAGCCCCTGGCGGCACGCGTGGCTGCGCCTGC
>JASHSR010000354.1 GCA_030038645.1 Gammaproteobacteria bacterium | reverse complement strand
CGACGCCTATCTCGTCCCGGCGCACATCTGGACCCCGTGGTTCGCGGTCCTCGGCTCCCAGGGCGGCTTCGACTCGATCGTCGAGTGCTACCGCGACCTGGCGGACCGCATTTTCGCCGTCGAGACCGGCTTGTCGTCGGACCCGGCGATGAATTGGCGCCTCTCGCTCCTCGATCGCTTCCGGCTGGTGTCGAACTCGGACGCCCACTCCCCCGCGAAGCTCGGACGCGAGACCACTCTTTTCGACTGCGATCTCGACTACTTCGCGCTGCGCAACGCTCTCGCGACGGGTCAGGGCTATGTCGGCACGTCGGAATTCTTCCCCGAGGAGGGCAAGTACCATCTCGACGGGCACCGTAAGTGCGGCGTCCGCTTCTCGCCGCGCGAGACGGAAACTCACGGCGGGCGTTGTCCCGCCTGCGGACAGCCCGTGACCGTTGGGGTGCTCAATCGCGTCGAGGCGCTCGCCGACCGCGACGAGACGCACGCGCCGCCGGCGACCGCCGGTGAGGTGCTGAGCCTGGTGCCGCTGCCCGAGATTCTGTCCGAGCTCGTGGGCAGCGGCCCCTCGAGCAAGACGGTCGAGGCGAGCTACGCCCGCCTGCTCGCCGCGTTGGGCCCGGAGCTCGCGATCCTGCAATCCGTCCCGGTCGAGGACGTGGCTCGCGCGGGCTCCTCGCTGCTCGCCGAGGCCATCACGCGCCTGCGCGCCGGACGCGTGATTCGCGACGCCGGGTACGACGGCGAATACGGCACGATCCGCCTGTTCGAGGCATCCGAGCTGCGCCGCGTTACGCAGTCGGGCCTCTTGTTCGATGCGCTCCCGGAACCGGAAAGCGCGCCCCTCGACGCCCAGCCTGAGCCGGTCCTGAAGCCCGCGGAACTCAACGTCCAGCGCGAGCCGGCGCCACAGGCTCTGGAGCCAGCGCCACAGGGGCCCGCGGCGCAGACCCTCGCGCAGCTCGACGCCAGTCAGCGCGCCGCGGCCGAGTGGACCGATGGGCCGCTTTTGATCCGGGCGGGACCCGGGTCCGGCAAGACGCGTGTGCTCACATACCGGATCGCGCATCTCATCGCCGAGCGAGGAGTGGACGCGGCCGCAAGCCTTGCGATCACGTTCACCCGCCGCGCGGCCCGCGAGATGCGCGAGCGCCTCGAGCGCTTGCTTCCCGCGCAGGCCGATCGCATCGCGATCCACACGTTCCACTCGCTGGGCCTCGCGATCCTGCGAGAGCACCCTCAAGCGGCGGGCGTGCACCGCGGCTTTCGCATCGCGACCGAGGAGGAGCGCGCGGCGCTGCTCGCCGAAGCGCTGAATGTGGGCGAGCGCAAGGCCGAAAGCCTCCTGCGGGCGATCTCCAAAGCCAAGCGCACGCGGACGCCCGGCGATGGCGACGTTGCGGCTGCAGGGTCGGTGTACGCCCGCGAGCTCGCCCTTCGGGGGTGGGTCGACTTCGACGACCTCGTCTCGCTCGCCACGCAGCTTCTGCTCGACCCGGTCGTGGCGGCGCACTATCGCAGCCGATTCGCCTTCGTGTCGGTCGATGAGTTCCAGGACGTCGACGAGCAACAGTACCGGCTGCTCACGCTCCTCGCGCCGCCACCGGATGCGAACGTCTGCGTGATCGGCGATCCGAACCAGGCGATCTATGCCTTTCGGGGCGCGGACGCCTCCTGCTTCGAGCGCTTCAAACGGGACTACGCGGCCGCCGTCGTGACGCTGGCCCGCAACTATCGCTCGAGCGGGACGATCGTCGCCGCATCGTCACAGGTCGTGGCGGCGGGCCGCGGCGCGGCATCGGAGCCCTCCGACTCGAGCGAGAATCGGTCGATCGCCGAAGTCGTGCGCGACCTGCACGAGCGCATCGCGCTTCACACGGCCCCGACGGAGCGCGCCGAGGCCGAGATGGTCGTGCAGACGATCGAGCGGCTGATCGGTGGACACAGCTTCTTCTCGGTGGACAGCGGCCGCGCCACGGGAGGCGCCGCGGCGGCGCTCGCCTTCGGCGATTTCGCCGTGCTGTATCGAACCGCGGCGCAATCCGCCGCGCTCGTCGAAGCGCTCGCACGGTCCGGCATTCCTTTCAAGCAGAGCTCGCACGACGCGCTCGCCGGCGATCCCGCCGTTCGGGCGCTTCTCGAGGAGCTCGGCGAGAGCGCACACGACCGCGGCGGCGAAGGGCTCACGGCGCAGGTCACCGCGGCGCTCGAGCGCCTGCAGAGCCGCCGGGCCTCCCCGGCTCGCCCGGACAGCCAGCTCGCCCTCGCGAGGCTGCTCGGGCTCGCCGCGGACTGCGCGCGCGACGGCAGAAGCCTCGCGGATGCGGTCGCTCTCGCGTCCGACGCCGATTTGACCGATCCGCGCGCGGATCGTGTCTCGCTCCTCACGCTGCATGCCGCCAAGGGCCTCGAGTTCTCCGTCGTGTTCATCGTGGGCCTCGAGGACGGCGTGCTGCCTCTTCATTGGGGCGAGCTCGACCCCGCCACCGAGGCCGAGGAGCGCCGCTTGTTCTACGTGGGCATGACGCGGGCGAAGGACCGCCTCGTCCTGAGCCGCGCGCTGCAGCGGCGCTGGCGCGGCCGCCTGCGCAAGCTCGCCGCCTCGCCGTATCTCGCCGACATCGAGGCGGAGCTCGTGAGGCACCAGCGGCCGCAGCTCCCCACCCGCAAGCCCGACCCGCGGGACGACCAGCTCCGGCTGCTCTGATCGGGCTGCGGCTCGCGCCGCGCCCCGGGCCCATCGAGCCCATCGAGGGCTGCGGCTCGAGCGCAGCCCAATCGCGTGCTCTTGCCGGCGCCGCGCGCCTCGGGGCCGGCGGCAGCCCGGCGGCCGAGCTGGTCAAGAATTGATCAATTGTCGCCGCTCGGCCCCGCCGCGCGTTGACATACGCCGGAGCTTCGTGGACTCTGGCGGACGGCCGCGCCGAGCGGCGAGCGCGTGGTCACGACGGCCACGCGCCAATCCCGCTCCAGGGAGGGCCGCTTGCGAGACACTCCATGACCCGCACCGCCGCGACCCACCACGATGCCTCCACGATGCACGACGCCTCCGCGGTACGCGACGGCTCGCCAACGCTGGACGCCTCCCCGATGCGCGACGGCTCCGCGATCCGCCACGACTGGACGCTCGATGAGGTGGAAGCGCTGTTCGCGCGGCCGCTCATCGATCTGCTCCTTCGGGCCCAGAGCGTGCACCGCGCCCATCACGAGCCGAACACCGTGCAGATGAGCACGCTCCTCTCGATCAAGACCGGCGCGTGCCCCGAGGATTGCGCCTACTGCCCGCAGAGCGTGCGCTACGAGACCGGGGTCGGCCGCGAGGCTCTGATGGACGTCGACGCGGTGCGCGAATGCGCGCAACGCGCGAAGGCCGCCGGCGCCACGCGGTTCTGCATGGGCGCGGCCTATCGCTCGCCGAAGCCGAAGGACCTGCGCGCGATCTGCTCCATGGTCCGCGAAGTGAGCGCCCTCGGTCTCGAGACCTGCGCGACGCTCGGGATGCTGACGCCCGCCCAGGCCCACGAGCTCAAGGATTCGGGCCTCGATTACTACAATCACAACCTCGACACCTCCGAGGAGTTCTACGGACAGATCATCACGACGCGAACGTACCGGGATCGTCTCGACACGCTCGAGGCCGTGCGCGCCGCCGGCCTCAAGGTCTGCTGCGGCGGCATCGTCGGGATGGGCGAGTCGGCTCGCGACCGGGCGAAGCTGCTTCTCACCCTCGCCAACCTCCCCGAGCATCCCGAGAGCGTGCCCATCAACGAGCTGGTCCAGGTTCCCGGCACCCCGCTTCACGGCGCGGAGAGCGTCGATCCCTTCGACTTCGTGCGCACCGTCGCCGTGGCGCGTCTGTTGATGCCGCGCTCGCACGTGCGGCTCTCCGCGGGCCGCTCGGCCATGAGCGACGAGATGCAGGCGCTGTGCTTCCTCGCCGGCGCCAACTCGATCTTCTATGGCGAGAAGCTGCTGACGACGGACAATCCCGGCACGGATCACGATCGCAAGCTCCTCGCGCGGCTCGGCCTGCGGCCGGAGAGCCCCGGCGCAGGCGCGGCAGCGATGCCGAGCACGGCTGCGGCGAGCGTGGAGGAGCCCGCGCCGGCCGAGGCGCGCGCCGCGTCGGGCGCGGCCGATCTCGCCGGCGGGCTTCGTCATGAGACCACACCCGCGCGAGCTTGAGGCCGCGCTCGCCGAGATCGAGCGAGAGCATCTCAAGCGCGAGCGCCGTATCGTCGAGGCGTTCGGCCGAGGCGATAACGCCGTCGAGGTCGTCGCGGACGGGCGCCGTCTCCTCAACTTCTGCGGCAACGACTACCTCGGGCTCGCGCGCCATCCGCTCGTCTCGGCCGCGCTCCGCCGGGCGGCCGAAAGCTGGGGCGCCGGCAGCGGCGCTTCACACTTGGTGACGGGTCACGGTGTCGAGCACGCGCGGCTCGAGGAAGAGCTCGCCGCTTTCGTCGGCCGGGAGCGCGCCCTGCTGCTCTCGACCGGCTACATGGCCAATCTCGCCGTGATCACGACGCTCGCGGGCCGTGGCGATCTCGTGCTCCTCGACCGCCTGAGCCACGCGTCGCTCATCGACGCGGCGCTGCTCTGCGGAGCCCGCCTGCGGCGCTACCCGCACGCTGACGCCGGCGCGGCCGCACGGATGCTGGCGGCGGAGCCCGAGGGCGTCCCGGCGCGGGAGGCCGAACACGAGCCCATCGAAGCGGCCGCGCGCGCACTCGCTCGCGGAGCTGGCGTGCGGACCCCGAGCGGCCCGGTGCCCACCGACGAGGCCGGCGCTCGAGCGCCGAGCGCCCGCGTGCGGCTCATCGCCACGGACGGCGTCTTCAGCATGGACGGCGACATCGCGCCGGTCGAGCAGCTCGCCGCCGCA
>JASHSR010000353.1 GCA_030038645.1 Gammaproteobacteria bacterium | reverse complement strand
GTCATCATCGGCGTCGCCGGCGCGGGTCAGGAGATCAAGACCCGGCCCTTCCAGCTCGTGACGGGGAGGGTGTGGAAAGGGACGGCCTTCGGGGGCGCCCGCGGGCGCACCGATGTGCCGAAAATCGTGGACTGGTACATGGAGCGGAAGATCAACATCGATGATCTCATCACGCACGTGATGCCGCTCGAGAAGATCAACGACGCCTTCGAGCTCATGCACCGGGGCGAGTCGATCCGATCAGTCGTTACTTTCTAAGCGAGGCAAATACCATGGCGATCTCGATCCATCCGGCCGTCGATCACGGCGTGAAGTCCGGCAGCGCCAACTTTGCCGGCGGTACGCTCACCTGCAAGTGCGCCTCCTCGCCCGTGACGGTGAGCCTCAAGGCCAACGTGGCCTACGATCACGTGTGCGGCTGCACCAAGTGCTGGAAGCCGCAGGGCGCGCTGTTCTCGCTCGTGGCGGTGATTCCGCGCGAGAAGCTGAGCGTCACCGCCAACGAGTCGAAGCTCAAAGTGGTGGACCCCAAGGCGCCGATCCAGCGCTACGCCTGCACGGGATGCGGCGCGCACCTCTACGGCCGGATCGAGAGCAAGGACCATCCCTTT
Organism: Gammaproteobacteria bacterium; assembly: GCA_030038645.1. Taxonomy (GTDB): domain Bacteria; phylum Pseudomonadota; class Gammaproteobacteria; order Steroidobacterales; family Steroidobacteraceae; genus JASHUC01. Next base: position 3,289 of record JASHSR010000353.1, on the reverse strand, counting down.
TACGGCTTCGACTTCGTGCACCCCGAGCTGCTCAAGGAGAAGGGCTGGGCCGCGCCGGAGTTCGCGGCGTTCGTCTCCTCCATCATCGAGGCGGGGTTCCCGCCGGCGCGGATGGGAGAGGTGAGGGCGCGGCTGAACGAGCTCAAGCTCGAGCCCTACGACTGCCTCTCGCCCGCTCTGATGGACGCGATCGCGACGCACACCGCGAAGCGCAAGGGCGTGCTCGCCGCCTGATCTCAGCCGCTCCGCGCGGGGCCCGTCCGCGCGGCGCCGGCCTGCGCCGTGTCGAACCGATGCTGCAGCAGATCGGCGATGCGCTCGACCGTCACGTCCGGGGGCGGAAACGAGGCGACGAGCGCCGCATCGTGCGCGTAGTGGCCCTGGCGGGGGAAAACGGTGGTCACGCGATTCCCCCAGGCCGACTTGACGGCGTGAAGGATGCGGACCTTGTCGTCGATCATGACGTAGCGGCGGGCGGGATAGCGCCGCTCGACGGCCGCGAGCATCTGCTCCTTGTGGATGTAGATGAGGACGCGGCCTTCCACCGCGCTCCACAATCCGGACCGCTGCACCTTTCTCGGCTGGAACACCACATCGCCGTCCGAGAGGATGACGGTCGCTCCCCACGCGGCGAGGTGCTGCAGGACCTCGAGAGCGCCGGGATACAGGCGCGTCGCGAACGGGTAGTCCACGAGGAACGACGACATCTGCAGCAGCCGCGGGTCGTCGAGATGCTCCGTGCGGTACTGCTGCAGAGCGCCGAGATAGTCGACGTAGCCGAGGCGCGACCTGACCTGCTCGAGGATCTGCGAGTAGCGCTCGCGGCTCGCGGCGCCGTATTCGCGCTCGATGTGGTCCATGAGATCCTCGATCAGCCGATCGTTGTCGAGCAGCGTGTTGTCGACGTCGACCAGGAACACGAGGTCCGCATCACTCACGCTCAGGCGCCCTTGTCGTAGATCGGATTCGAGAGGATCCAGCGGATGGCCTCCGCGCGCGCCTCGTCGATCGGCTCGTCGGGCACGGCTTTGAGGATCGCCGCGTTGCGCGCGGCGAGCACGTCGCGGAACTCCGGGTGGCTCAGGATGTAGAGGGTGTTCTTGCGGATTCCCTCGAGGACGTAGCGCCCCGCGGTGACCGCATCCATGGAATGCAGGAGCATCGCGGGAGGCGGCGCGCCCTTCACGAGCTCCGGGCTCGAGTATCCGGTGCGGGCGAGGCGCTCGGGCCGCGCGCTGCCGCTTTCCGCGATGTTCGACTTCACCGGCCCCGGGCAGTACACCGAGACGCCGATCTTCCGGCCGATCATGTCCGTGCGCAGCGCCTCGGTCAGGCCGACCACCGCGAATTTCGATGCGGCGTAGAGGCCCACCGAGCCGAGCGCCGCGAGGCCGCCCATCGAGGAGACGTTGACGATGTGGCCCTCGAGGCCGGATGCGATCATGCGCGGCAGGAATGTCACGAGCCCGTTGACCACGCCTCCGAGGTTCACGCCGAGGACCCAGTCCCAATCGTCGTAGGTGGCATGCTCCATCAAGCCGTGCACGCCGACGCCGGCGTTGTTGACGAGAACCTGAGTGGGGCCGAGGGTGCGCTCCGTCTCGTCCGCGGCTCGGGCGAATCCGAGCCGATCCATCACATCCAGCTTGAGCGGATGGACCCGCAATCGGGGCCGGCTGCGGAAGTACTCCAGCGCCTCCTCGAGGTGGCTCTCGCGGCGGTAGGTGAACGCGACGCGCATGCCTTCCTCGGCGAGGACCTTCACGATGCCGAGGCCGATCCCGCTGCTCCCGCCCGTCACGAAGGCGACTTTGTCCTCGAGCTCTCTCATGTGCGTCCCCCGGCGCTTCCGGCGGGTGCCGGAGCCGGCACTATACCGTTCGGGCGCCGGGCGGGACCACCCGCGCCCACGTGAGACGGCTCCTACACGCGGCGTCGGAGAAGGCCGATGACATTGGCGGCCGCGCTGCGCGAGGCTGTGGCGAGGCCATCAAGCGGAGAGTCAGCATGCTCTACTACGCACTGGTGTTCTTCATCATCGCCATCATCGCGGCCGTGTTCGGATTCGGCGGGATCGCCGCCGGAGCCGTGAGCATCGCCAAGATCCTGTTCGTGATCTTCCTCATTCTCACGGTCGTGAGCCTGATCGCGAACTTCTCGAGACGAGTTTGAGGTCGACAGATCGTTACAATCCTTTGCACTGCATTACCCCGGAGCTGCCATTCTAAGCCGGCATCGGCGCCATTGATGGGGTCTGCTGCGGGGGATGACGGAAAGTCGCACGATCCCAGACCGCGCGGGATCGAGACGCGCGGCCCTGTTGCCGTGGGCGATCGCCGCGGCGGTCCTCATTGCCGCCGGGGTGATCCTGTGGCGCTCACTCGCCCGCGCGCCGGCGCTGCGCTACGTCACGGCTCACGTGACGCGCGGGGACATCGAGCGCGCCGTCAGCATGACCGGGTCGCTCAACCCGGTCGTGACCGCGCAGGTCGAATCCTACGTATCCGGCAACATCAAGTCCTGGTCGTGCGACTACAACACGATCGTCAAGGTCGGACAGATCTGCGCGCTCATCGATCCGCTGCCCTTCCAGGTCGTCGTCGACGAGGATGAGGCGGACCTCAGAACCTCGCTCGCCCAGCTCGCCAAGGATCGCGTCGCGGCCGCCAATCAGGCGGTGATCTACGCTTACGACGAGAAGCTCATCGATCAGGGCATCGTCTCGCGGGAGACGATCAACAACGACAAGGCGACGCTCGACCAGGACCGCGCCCAGGTGCAGCTCGACATCGCGACCGTCGCGATGAAGAAAGCGACGCTGCACGCGGCCGAAGTGAATCTCGCGTACACGCGGATTCCCTCTCCCGTCAACGGAATGGTGATCACGCGCTACATCGACGTCGGGCAGACCGTGGTGTCGAGCCTGTCCGCCTCGCCGCTCTTTCTGATCGGCAAGGACATGCACAGCATGCAGGTCGACACCAACGTCAGCGAGGCCGACGTGGGCGGCGTCAAGCCGGGGCAGAAGGCGTACTTCACCGTCCAGGCCTACCCGACCCGGACGTTCTGGGGCACCGTGCGCCAGATCCGCAGAGGCCCCATCACCGTGCAGAACGTCGTGACCTACGACGTGGTCGTCGATGTCAAGAACGACGATCTCGCGCTGTTCCCCGGCATGACCGCCGATGCGCACATCATCACCGCCGAGCAGGACGACGTCCTCAGGGTTCCCTTGCCCGCCATCCGCTTCAATCCCGAGGGACTCGCGCGCGAGGGGCGCGCGTCGCGG
>JASHSR010000352.1 GCA_030038645.1 Gammaproteobacteria bacterium | reverse complement strand
GAGAATGCGCTCGAGATTGGCGGGCGTGCAGCTGCGGTACCAGCACCCCTCCGGGTAGACGACCGCGATCGGGCCCGCCGTGCAGATGCGCAGGCAGTCCGCCTTGGTGCGCAGCACGCCGTTCTCGACATCGATGAGGCCGAGCTCGCGCAGGCGGCGCTTGAGGAACTCCCATGCCTCGAGCTGCTCTTCGCGCGGCGCGCACTTGCCTCCGACGCACAGGAAGATGTGGCGCCTCGCTCGGCCGAGCCTCACCTTGTCGGCGGCCGCTCGAAGCGCTTCGGATGAGTCCACGACCGGCACTGTACCGGGTCGCTCAGTCCGGCGCGAGTCCGCGGGCGGCCCGCCGCGCTACAGCGCCGCGTCGTCCGTCTCGGCCGTGCGGATGCGGATGACCCGCTGGATGTCCGTGATGAAGATCTTGCCGTCCCCGACCTTGCCCGTCTTCGCCGACTTGAGGATGGCCTCGACGACCTGGTCGACCAGGTCGCTACGCACCGCAACCGCGATCTGCGTCTTGGGCACGAAGTCCACGACGTACTCCGCTCCGCGGTACAGCTCGGTGTGGCCCCGCTGGCGCCCGAAGCCCTTCACCTCCGTCACGGTCATGCCGGAGACCCCGATCTCGGACAGCGCGGCGCGCACGTCGTCGAGCTTGAACGGCTTGATGATCGCGGTGACCAATTTCATTGTCGCTTCCCCGTCGAGCGGCTGGTGGGCCGCTCGTGGCTCATGTTACGCAGGCCAGAGCATTTTTGCAGCTTTCGTGCCACGTCGAGGCGCCTCATAAGGGGCGGCTTTTCGAGGCTCCGGCGCACTGGGCCTCGGCGTGCCGCACAATCGTGAAGCGCCGCCGCAGAGCGAGCGCCCCGGCTTGGTGCGGCTCGGCGCAGCACCGGCGTGGCACGGCGCAGCTCGGGCCCGCTCTGCGTGCGGGTGCCCGCGGCCGTTGCGCGGCGGGCGCGCTCAGTCCGCGAAGTAGTGCGCGAGGTACTCCTCGAAGGATTCCGTCTCGCTCGCCTCGAGCGCTCGCTGCTTCTCGAGGGACTCCGCAGCCTCGCCGGCGAGCTCGGCGAGCCGCTCCGCGTTCGGCGTGTACAGGTCGAGGAAGTAGGCCTTGTGCGTCGCGGACATGCGCAGCGCGAGATCGAAGAAGCTCTCCCCCGACTCGAGCTCCGCCAGCAGCCGCGCCGAGGGGGTGAGCTTCACGTCCCGGATCTTGGCGGCCTGCGTCGCGAGCGACTGCGCGTAGGGCCGCGCGGGGTCCCCGTGATCCAGCAGCTCGCACAGGCCGCCCATCGAGTCGAGCAGCTCCAGGGCCCAGCTCGCCATGGAGACCCTGCGCCCGTCGCGCGACAGCTCGAGCCCGGGCTCGCGCCCGCGCCGGGCGACCGTCAGATGATTCTGGTCGAGGGCGCCCTCGAGGCTCGAGTCGATCGGATCGCTCTGCTTGAGCAGGCACAGGGCGAGGAACGCCTCGAGGAAGCGGAGCTTGTGCTGATTGACGCCGACCGGATCGAACGCGCTCACGTCGAGCGCCCGCACCTCGACGTATTCGACTCCCGCCCGCCGCAGCGCCTTCGTCGGCCGCTCGCCGGATCGGGCGACGCGCTTCGGCCGGATGTAGCTGTAGTACTCGTTCTCGATCTGCAGGATGTTGGCGTTGAGCTGGCGATACTTGCCGTTCACTTTGACGCCGAGCGCCTGGTACGGCGGGTACGGAGTCATGATCGCGCGCGTGAGGTCCCGCACGTACTCGCCGAGGCTGTTCACCGAGATGGCGAGCCCCGCCTGGTTGCGGTTGCGATAGCCGATGTCGCTCATCCGCAGCGACGTCGCGTACGGATCGTAGAGCGTTCCGGGCGTGAGCTCACGCAGCGACTCGCCGCGGCCCTTCACGAAAGACTCGCACACGGCCGGTGAGACGCCGAAGAGATAGAGCACGATCCAGCCGTAACGGCGGTAGTTGCGCAGCAGGTCGAAGTAGCTCGCCGAGACGAACTCCTGCCCGCGGGAGCGCGACTCTCGCACGGCCGCGTACGCCTCCCAGAAGCGCTCCGGAAAAGAGTAGTTGAAGTGCACGCCCGAGATGGCCTGCATCATGCGGCCGTAACGCAGGCTCAAGCCCTCGCGGTACGCGGTCTTCATGCGCGCGACGTTGGACGTGCCGTACCGGGCGATCGGAATGCTCGCATCGCTCTCGATGACGCTCGGCATGCTCGTCGCCCAGAGCAGCTCGTCGGCGAGGTGGCGGTAGACGAACTGGTGCAGGTCGAGCAGGTACTGCAGCAGCTCCCAGCTCGTCGTGAAGGTCGGCGTCACGAGCTCGATCAAGGCCTCGGAGAAGTCCGTCGTGATGTGCTCGCTCGTGAGCGCGGAGCCGAGCTCTCGAGGATGGGGCGTCTGCGCGATCCGCCCGGCGGGCGTGACCCTCAGAGACTCCTTCTCGACGCCCTTGAGGCCGCCTTGAAGGACTCCCGCCTCCCCGCTGTTGACGAGAGCGGAGAGCCGTCTCTCGAAGACGTGGTCGATCCCGGGCCGCGGCAAGCGTCACCCGTTCCGCGGCAGAGGCGAGCGCGAGCGGCTGCTTCCCCCGCTTGCGCCGGCGTCCGAGGGGCGGCCGTAGAGACTGGGCGGGAGGCTCGAGGGAGTCATGAGCTCTTCTTGGTTCGGAGCGGCTTGCGTGGGCGTGCGAGGCATCTTGCCCCGCGGCGCCGTGCGACTCAACCCTCGGCGCCCCAACGGGCGAGCGGGCTCGGCCGGGGGCCGACGCTATCCCTTGTGCGCCTCGTGGCCGCCGGAGCGCGAGTGGCCGCTGCTGCGGCCGTCTCCCGCCGGGATGGCCCGAGCATGGCCTCCGCGCCAGCGCGCGAGTCTCGCCGGCGAGATCCCGCAGAGAAAGCCGAAGGCGAGCATCCGGTTGACGAGTGCGCGGCGCAGGTAGCCGTCGCGCTCCCACGCGCGCGAGGAGACCGCGATCGGAAGGGCCACGGCGACGAACCGCCCGGTGCGCTTCAGAGCCCGCACCATCGCGACTTCCTCGAACAGGGGCTGGACCGCAAAGCCGGGCGTTGCGCCGTAGGCGGCCCGCGTGACGAAGAGGCCTTGATCGCCGTAGACCATCCCCCAGCGGCACCGCCAAGCGATGCACCGCTCGAGCAGACGTTTGAGGCGCGTTGGGCCGTCCGCGAACTGGAAGCGAAAATAGCCACCGACGGCGCCCTCGGCGATGCTGCGCCGGATCGCGGCGATCGCCGCGAGGTGCGGCTCACAATCGATTCGCAGGAACCACAGCACGTCCGCCTGCGCGCGCGCCGCGCCGAGCGCGAGCTGGCCGCCGCGCGCCGGGTGCGCGGGGATCCAGCGCGCCCCAGCGCCACGGCACGCGAGCTCACACGCCTCCGCTGCCGCCCCGTCCACGACGACCACCTCGTCCGCGGCCGGATCGAGGCGGGCAATCCGCGCCAGCAACCGCTGCAACGCCGCCTCATCGTCGAGCGTCGGAATGATCACGGCTACGCGCATGCAGACCTCAGAAACCGAGCTCTACCGCACCCGTCGGCTGATGCGTAGTGTACGCGCTGCGAGAGCGGACGGCGTCGTGCCGACCGGCGAGCCGCGCCGCTCTCGACTCTTGCGCGTCTTCGAGCTCGGCAGTAAAGCCCGGGCGGGATGCGCGAGTGCCGCCGCGCGCGAGCCCACGCTCGCCGCCGGCGGGCACTGCTGCGCTGGGCGCCGAGCGGCGCGAGCGTGTCGAGCATGCCGAGCGCGGCGCCGCCGTGGTGAGCGGCGAAGATGCCGCGGGCGCCGCGCATATGGTGACGCTTCGCCTCCTAAGAGAGCATAGAATCGCGGCTTTGAGGAGCAATCATGCTGGTCGGCTCGGCGGTGAGGCGGGTAGCGGTGGTGGGGGGCGTCCGCCTGCCGTTTGCGCGCGCCTACGGGGCGTTCGCGGGGCTGAGCAACCAGGAGATGCTGACGGAGACCTTCCGCGCCCTCGTCGAGCGCTTCAAGCTTCAGGGCGAGCGCTTGGGCGATGTGATCGGCGGAGCCGTCATCAAGCACTCGAAGGACTACAACCTGGTGCGCGAATGCGTCCTGTCCTCCGGGCTCGATCCGCACACGCCCGGGCTCGATGTGCAGCGCGCCTGCGGCACGAGCCTGGAAGCGGCGATCCTCGTCGGCAATAAGATCGCTCTGGGACAGATCGAGGCGGGCATCGCCGGAGGAGTCGACTCGATCAGCGACCCGCCGATCGTCTACCCGAAGTCCTACCAGCAGATTCTGCTGAGGAGCTACCTCGGCCGCTCGCCCTGGAAGCGGCTGCGGCCCTTCCTCGGCCTGCGTCCGAGGCACTTCAAGCCCGTCATGCTCGGCGTGATCGAGCCGCGCACCGGCCTCAGCATGGGCCAGAGCACGGAGCTCATGGTCAAGCGCTGGAAGATCGCGCGCGAGGCACAGGACGAGCTCGCGTACGAGAGCCACATGAAGGCCGCCGCGGCGTGGCGCGAGGGCTTCTACGACGACCTCGTCGTCCCCTACCACGGGCTCAAGGCGGACAACAACGTCCGCTCGGACACCTCGCTCGAGAAGCTCGCGAAGCTGCGCCCGACGTTCGATGTGAGCGGCTCGGGAAGCCTCACCGCCGGCAACAGCACGCCGCTCACCGACGGCGCGAGCGCGGCGCTGCTCTGCACCGACGAGTGGGCCGCGCGGCACGGCCTCCCGGTACTCGCCCACCTGAGCTACGGCAAGCAGTGGGCGGTGGACTTCGCGAGCGGCAAGGAAGGACTGCTCATGGCGCCGGTGCGCGCCGTCGCCGCGATGCTCCGGGACGCGGGGCTCGCGCTGCAGGACTTCGACTACTACGAGATACACGAGGCCTTCGCCGGCCAGGTGCTCTGCACGCTCGCGGCCTGGGAGTCGCCCGAGTACTGCCGCGACGTGCTCGGCTTGCCCGGGCCGCTCGGCCGCATCGATCGCTCCCGGCTCAACGTCAAAGGCGGCAGTGTCGCGATCGGCCATCCGTTCGCCGCGACCGGCACGCGCATCGTCGCGACGCTTGCGAAGCTCCTCGCCGCGGACAAGGCCGCCCGGCGAGGTCTCATCTCGGTATGCACCGCCGGGGGCATGGGTGTAGCCGCGATACTCGAGCGTTGAGACAGGGGTATCGACTGTCGAGGGGGGGAGGATCGCGATCAAGATCGGCGCCGTCGTCCGAGACCGGCGCCGCCGTCAGGGGTCTGAAAATTGGATAAATCGGAAACGGACCTGCGCCGTAAGTATCTCGATGCGCTCG
>JASHSR010000351.1 GCA_030038645.1 Gammaproteobacteria bacterium | reverse complement strand
GCCGGATGCTGTTGCAGAGCCTGCGCCTGCAATTGCCCGAGCTCATCGAGGCGGCGCGGGCGCTCGCGCCGCTCGCCAAGGGCGCCGCGTACCGCGCCCAGAACGGCAACTGGCGCCCGAAGCTCGACCTGCCGCAGATCGAGGCGCTCGAGCGCTCGCTGCGCGAGTCGAGCCGCCGCCGGGAAAGCACGGTGGTCGGCGCCGCCATCCTGCTCGGGGGGCTCGCGTGGCTCGCCATGGGCCGAGCGACGGACTGGCCGGGGTGGGCCATGCTCGTGATCGGCGCGGCGTGGGTGCTCTTCGCGCGGCTCGGATAGCTCCCGACCGCCCCGCGGTGTGAGCTGAGCCGTATATTGCGGACACGGCGCCACCTCCCGGTGGACGGCACTGCATCGGTAGGTTAGCCTGCTTTCGCCCGTTCCCGACTCCCCCTATGCAACCCGCTCGCTCCCTCACCGAAGGCTCGATCAGCCACAGACTGTTCTTCTTCGCGATGCCGATCCTGCTCGGCAACGTCCTGCAATCGCTCGACGGCTCCGTGAACTCCGTGTGGATCGGCCGCTACCTCGGCGAGGCGGCGCTCACCGCGAGCTCCAACGCGAACGTGGTGCTGTTCCTGATGCTCGGCGCGCTGTTCGGCGCGTCTCTCGCGGCGACGATCCTGATCGGACAGTACCTCGGCGCGCGGCGTTTGCACGACGCGAAGCGGGTCGTCGGCACCAGCACGAGCTTCTCCGTCGCGATCGCCATCGTGATGGCCGCCATCGGCTGGACGGTCTGCCAGCCGTTGCTCGAGGCGATGAAGACCCCGCCGGAGGCGCTGCCGCTCGCGGTCGCCTACATGCGCATCATCTTTCTATCGCTGCCGTTCCTCGTCCTCTACATCTTCGCCACCTCCGTGCTGCGGGGCGCCGGCGACTCGAAGACCCCGCTCTACTTCCTGATCCTCAACGTGGCGCTCGATATCGGACTGAACCCGCTGCTCATCTTCGGATGGGGACCGGTGCCGCGGCTCGGGATCGCAGGCTCGGCGCTCGCGACGCTCTCGGCCCAGGCCATCGCTCTGATCGCGCTCGTGATCCATCTCTATCGGCGCAAGAACCCGCTGTGCCTGCACGGCGACGAGTTGCAGCTGCTGCGCCTCGACTGGGGGATCGTCGCGACGCTCATCACCAAGGGCGTGCCGATGGCGCTGCAGATGATCGTGGTCTCCCTGAGCGGCGTGCTGATGATCACGCTCGTGAACCGCTTCGGCATCGACACCACGGCGGCGTTCGGCGCGGCGCTCCAAGTGTGGAATTACGTGCAGATGCCGTCCTTCGCCATCGGCATGGCCGTCTCCTCGATGGTCGCGCAGAACATCGGCGCGAGGAAATGGGACCGCGTCGCCTCCACGGCCCGCGTCGGCGTGCTGTATCAGTTCGCGCTCACGACTTTCCTCGTCGTGCTGATCGTCGTGCTGAGCGCGCAGGCGCTCGGCCTGTTCCTGCCGCCCAACTCGGCGGCGCTGCACGTCGCCGTGCACTTGAACCGCATCGGCGCCTGGAACTACATCTTCTTCGGCGTCTCGCTGGTGCTGCTCGGCGTCGTGCGCGCGAATGGAGCGGTGGTGCCCCCGCTCATCATCCTGGTCTGCGCGCTGCTTTGCGTGCGCTTCCCGCTCGCGCTCGTGATGCTCAAGCACCTCGGCGCCGATGCCATCTGGTGGAGCTTCCCGTTGTCCTCGATCGTCGCCCTGGTGCTCGGTGTGCTCTACTACAAGTTCGGCGGCTGGCGCGAGGCTCGCATGATGGAGCTCGACCCCGCCGCGAGGGTCGCGCGCGAGCAGATCGGGGCGGGCTAGAGGGCGGCGGCGCGCGGCTCGATCCAGATCGCGCGCGCGTACGCGCAGAGCTCGCCGTCCTCGTCGAAGAGCGCCGTGCCGGCCTCGTGCTTGCGGCCGTCCCGCGCCACGGGCCAGCCCATCACGACGCAATGCTCGCCGGCGTGCACGCGGCGGTCGATGTGAGCCGAAAGCTCGCCGAGCAATGCGACACGCGCGTCGGCGACCGTGGCGAGCCAGCCTGGACAGTCGAGCGCCGCCCACATGAACTCGGCGCGTACCTTGCCGTCCTCGGCCGCAAGGGAGTCGTCCGCGACCCAGGGCGCGACCACGACATCCCGGCCGGCGAGACTGCCGGGAAAGATGCGCAGCCCGTCGCCTCGCTGCCGCTGCGGCCCGCAAACGAAGCAGCTCGGAAACGGGTGGTGAGCGAAGCCGACGTAGCGGCGCGACGCCTCGATCGCCTCGAGGTAGCTCGGAGGGCGGATCGGTGGGGCGGTGACCTCGTTGGGGCGCGTCTGAGCGATCAAGTCGTCGCCCTGTCGCAGCTCGAGGATGCCCTCACCGAGCTCCTCGACGCCGAGCGGCACATCGAGCGGCGGCGGCTTCGCGAGCCGCACCGCCACGCTGCGGCTCGCCAGGGCGGCGACGACACCCGAGAAATAGCCGCCGTTTGCCGAAGTCGGCGGACCGCAAAAGCGGCGGGCGATGGTGACGGAACGTTCGGTCAAGTGAGATACCGCGCGACGGCCATCGAGACGACCGTGATGGCGAGCAGGATGGCGGCAATGCGCTGAGCCCGGGCAGGCTCCTTGCGCCAGGCTCCCTGGAATCCCGCCGCGGCCACCGCGCATGCGGCGCCCACGCTGAGTGACGTTTCGGTCGGACCCCTGGCGCTTCCGATCAGAACGGTCCAGAGAATCACTCCCGCGATCACCGCTACCACCGCGGCGATCATCTGGGAGCGAAACAGCGACTCGGCGCCCCGACCTCCCGCGAGCGCGAGCACGAACGTCGAGCCCGCCCAGTACACGCCCGCGAGCAAATGGATGGCGATCACGACGATGATGAGAATTTGCATGCGGCCCGCCTCATGGTCGATCGGAACGTGAACCGACGGATAGTATGTATCAAACGGGCCGCCGGAGGCTCGCGTTCGCCGCGGGCGCGCGTCCGGCGCAGGCTTGCATCCGCCGGTGGCGCTCCGCCGCTAGAATGACGCGCATGGGCGCCCTCACCTCCGCCGCCGGCGTGCGCATTCCCGCGATCCTTTACGGCACGGCCTGGAAGAAGGGCGACACCGAGCGGCTGGTTCGGACCGCCCTCGCGCAGGGGTTCCGCGGCATCGACACCGCCTGCCAGCCCCGCCACTACGACGAGGCGGGCGCCGGAGCGGGCGTCGCCGCCTCTCTCGGACCCACGCTCTCCCGCGCCGATCTGTATCTGCAGACCAAGTTCACGCCGGTCGCAGGCCACGACCCCGCGAGGATTCCTTACGATCCGGACGCGCCGCTCGCCGATCAGGTCGCGCAGTCCTGCGCGGTCTCGCTGCGGAACTTGCAGACGGATTACCTGGACTGCCTCATCCTGCACTCGCCTCTCGCGACCGAGCCGCAGACTCTGCAGGCCTGGCAAGCGCTCGAGTCCCTGGTGGACGCCGGGCGCGCCCGCCAGCTCGGGATCAGCAACTGTTACCGGCTCGATCAGCTCGAGGCGCTGTGCCGCGCCGCTCGCATCCGGCCTGCAGTGCTGCAGAACCGCTTCTACGCCGACACGGACTACGACCGGGACATCCGCGCCTTCTGCGGCGCGGAGCGCATCGTCTACCAGAGCTTCTGGACGCTCACCGCCAACCCCCAGCTCCTCGGCCACGCGGTGATCCAGGCGCTCGCCTCGCGGTACGTGCGCACGCCCGCGCAGGTTCTCTTCCGCTATCTCACTCAGAGCGGCGTCGTGCCGCTCACGGGGACGCGCTCGCAGGCGCACATGCGCGAGGACCTGGCGATCTTCGAGTTCGATCTCGCCGAGCGCGACCGCCGGGCGATAGACCTGATCCTCGCAGCCTGACGAGCGCCCTGACGAGCGACGGGGTGCCGCGCGGTGCAGCGTATCGTCGAGAGCGCCACGCCGGCCGGCGGCGCGTCATCCGGACCCACGCAACGCAGCCAGCCACGCTGTGGGGTCGTCTCCCCGCTCCAGCACCTCGACGAGCGCGGACCCGATGACGACGCCGTCCACGTGCCCGCGGAGCCGCGCCACCTGCTCGGCGGTGCGAATGCCGAAGCCGGCGCACACGGGAAGCCTCGACCGCGAGCGGACTCGGTCGAGATACTCGAGCGTCTGCGGCGGCACCGAGACGCTCTTCCCGGTAGTTCCGGTCATCGTGACGGCGTACACGAATCCTTCGCTCGCGTCACAGAGCCGCGCCAGCCGCTCCGGCCGCGTCACCGGCGTTGCCATCTGCACGAGCGCGAGGCCTTCGCCCGCCAGCGAGTCGCGCATGGGCGAGCTCTCGTCGAACGGCAGATCCGGCACGATGAAGCCGCTCACGCCTGCGCGGGCCGCCGCCGCAGGCAGCCGGTCCGCTCCGAAGGCGAGCAGCGGGTTCAAATAGCTCATGAGCAGGACGGGAACGGGGACGCGTGGCATCGCCGCGAGCTCGCCCAGAATCCACTCGAGCGTGACCCCCTGAGCGAGCGCCGCGTGGCTCGCGCGCTGGACCGTGACGCCGTCCGCCATGGGATCGGTGAACGGCACGCCGATCTCGAGCACGTCGGCGCCCTGCGCAAGGGCGTGCACGTGCTCGGCGAAGCGCTCCCGGGTCGGAAAGCCGGCGGTGAGATACGCGACGAGCGCCAGCCGGGCGTCGCGGCTCGCCGCTCGGATGGCGGCGGCGATCTGCTCGCGCGGCTGTGACGTAGCGCGGCTCATGACGACACCGGGCTGCGGCGCCCTTCGGTCGCGCCCGAGGGGTCTCGGTCGAGGCGCGCGATCAGCGTCTGCTGCAACGTGGACATGTCCTTGTCGCCTCGACCCGAGAGGCCGACGAGAATGCGCCCTCCGCGATGGCTCGCCGCCCAGCGCTTCGCGCCTGCGATCGCGTGGGCGCTTTCGAGGGCGGGCAGGATGCCCTCGCTCTCGCAGCACTCCTTCACCGCGGCGAGCGCCTCGTCGTCGCTTGCGACCTCGTAGCGCGCCCGCCCCGCCGCGAGCAGGGCGGCATGCTCCGGGCCGACGCTCGAATAGTCGAGCCCCGCGGAGATCGAGTGCGTCTCCTGCACCTGGCCATGCGCATCCTGCAGCAGGATGGAGTAGCAGCCGTGCAGCACGCCGGGCCGGCCGAACGCGAGCGTCGCCGCGTTCTCGCCGAGTCCTGCTCCGCGGCCTCCAGCCTCGATGCCGATGATATCCACCGCCGAGTCCGTCACGAACGGATGGAACAGGCCGATCGAGTTGGAGCCGCCGCCGACGCACGCCATCACGGCATCGGGCAGTGCTCCCGCCTGCTCGAGCATCTGCGCCCGCGCCTCGCGGCCGATCACGGCCTGCAGCTCGCGAACGAGATAGGGATAGGGGTGCGGCCCGATCGCCGAGCCGAGCAGGTAGTACGTATTGAGAGGATCCGACACCCAGTCGCGTATCGCCTCGTCGATCGCGGCACGGAGCGTGCGGTCGCCGCTCTTGACGGGGATCACGGTCGTGCCGAGCAAGCGCATGCGGCCGACGTTCGGCGCCTGGCGCTCCATGTCGACTTCGCCCATGTACACGGTGCACGGCAGCCCGAGCCGCGCGCAGGCCGCTGCGCTCGCCACGCCGTGCTGGCCGGCGCCGGTCTCGGCGACGATGCGCTGGGCGCCGAGCCGCATGGCGAGCAGCGCCTGGCCGATCGCGTTGTTGATCTTGTGCGCACCGGTATGCGCGAGGTCCTCGCGCTTGAGCCAGATGTCTGCGCCCCAGCGAGCCGAGAGGCGCGCCGCGTGCGTGAGCGCCGTCGGCCGTCCCGCCCACGTCCGCAGCTCGCTCCCGAGCGCGGCTTGAAAGTCCTCGCGATGCAGCTGCTCGCGAATGCCTTGCTCGAGCCGCTCGAGCGCCGGAATCAGCGTCTCGGGCACATAGCGTCCCCCGAAGGGACCGAAGCGGCCCCGAGCATCCGGCAAGCGGCCGGCGAGGACTTCCGCGAGCAGCCGCTCCCGATCGGCCTGGGCCATGTCGAGCATCATCGAACGTCCTCCTCGGTGGCATCGCGCGGGAGCGGCCCCGAACGGGCACCGCGCGCGCCTGAGCGGGAGCCAAACGCCGCCCGCGCAGTCTCAACAAATTGCAAGATCTTCTCCGGGCTCTTGATGCCGGGCCTGTCCTCGACGCCACTCGACACGTCGACGCCGAACGGTCCGACGGTCTCGATCGCGACGCCGACCGTCGCCGCGGTGAGGCCGCCTGCGAGCACGAGCTGGGCACGGCCCGCAATGGCTCGAGCGCCCGACCAATCGCAGGGCACGCCGGTGCCGCTGCGGGGCCCTTCGTA
>JASHSR010000350.1 GCA_030038645.1 Gammaproteobacteria bacterium | reverse complement strand
GTGCCCGATCTCGTTGATGGAGCGCACCATCTCCCGGTCGATGGGATCGCGCAGGATCTCGCGCACGAAGCTGCCGTCGATCTTCAGGAAGTCCACCGGGAAGTGCTTCAAGTACCCGAACGAGGAGAGCCCCCGGCCGAAGTCATCGAGCGCGAACTTGCAGCCGAGCTCCTTCAGCGCCTGGATGAAGCGGTTCGCCTGGGAGAAGGAGGCGACGGCCGCGGTCTCCGTGATCTCGAAGCAGATCTTCGAGGCGTCGAGCCCGCTGCGGTGGAACTGGTCGATGACGAACGGCAGGAACTTGTCATCGCCGAGGCTCTGGCCGGAGAGATTGATCGAGCAGAGCACGAGCTTCTCGCGCTCGTCCGCCTCGGAGACGAGCCACCGGAACGCGTTCTCGATGACCCAGCGGTCGATCGCCGGGGTGATCCCGTAGCGCTCCGCCGCGGTGATGAAGCTCTCCGGGGAGACGATGCGCCCGTTCTCATCGCGCAGGCGCAGCAGCAGCTCGTAGTGCGCGCCGGGCTCCACGCGCTGCAGCGGCTGGATCTGCATGCGATACAGCTCGAAGCGGCCCTCCTCGAGAGCCGCGTTGATGCGCGCGGCCCACTGCATCTCCCGGCGGCGCCGCATCAGCTCGACGTCGTTCTCCGCAAAGCTGTGAACGCGGTTGCGACCCGCTTCCTTGGCCGCGGCGCAGGCGCTGTCGGCCGCGGAGAGGATCGAAGCCACGTCCTCGTTGTCCGCGGAGATCGGCACGACTCCGACGCTCGCCCCGAGCCGGAACACCCGGTCCTCCCACGTGAAGCGGAAGTTGCGCACCGACTCGCGCAGCTGCTCGGCGACGCGCATCGCCTCGTCGAGCGAGCAGCTCTCGAGCAGAATGCCGAACTCGTCGCCGCCCAGCCTCGAGAGCGTGTCGCGCCAGCGCACCTTGCTCTTCAGGAGCGCGCCGACCTGCCCGAGGAGCGCATCGCCCGCGCTGTGCCCGCAGGTGTCGTTGATGATCTTGAACTGATCGATGTCGAGATAGCAGAGCGCGTAGGACGCCTCGCGCGCCTTGGCGCTCTTCAAGGCCCGCTCGATGCGGCTCTCGAGCTCGCGCCGGTTGACGAGCCCGGTGAGCAGATCGTGGCTCGCGTGGTAGGAGAGCCGGCGGTTGAGCTCGCGCGACTCGCTCACGTCGTGGAAGACGAGCACGGCGCCGCCCACGTGCCCCTGCCCGTCGCGAATGGGAGCGGCGGTCGCCTCCACGTAGAGCTCGTTGCCGTCGCGGCGGATGAGCAGCATCGGTCGCACGGACTTGATGGGGCGGACGCGGCGGATGGAGACGGAGAGCGGGTTCTCGAGCGGCTCGCAGGTCTCCTCGTGGAAGGCCCGGAAGATCTCCTCGACCGGGCGACCCATCGCATCCTCGAGACGCCATCCGGTGAGCTCCGCGGCGACCGGATTGATGTAGTCGATCACCGAGCTCGCATCGGTCGTGATCACGCCGTCCCCGATCGACTGCAGCGTGATCTGCGCGCTCTCCTTCTCGCGGAACAGCGCATCCTCGTAGATCTTGCGCTCCGTGATGTCGAGCTCCACGCCGACGAGGCGCAGCAGCCGCCCGTGGGCGTCGACGCGCGCCTGGGCGCGGCTCTGCACCCAGCGCCACTCGCCGTTGCGGTGGCGCATGCGGTGAACGCTCTCGAAGATCGGGGTCTTGCCGGCGACGTGGTCGCGGATCGCCGCCTGCACGCGCGCCAAGTCGTCGGGATGGACGAGATTGCGCCAGTCGGGCGAGTCGCGCAGCTCCTCCTCGCCGTACCCGAGCATGGCCTTCCAGCGCGGCGAGAAGTACACCTCGTTGCTCTCGACGTCGAGGTCCCACAGGCCGTCGTTGGCGACCGCCTGCGAGCGGCTCGCGCGCTCCTCGAGCCGCGCGAGCCGGTGCGCGAGCCGCAGCCGCTCGAGGCCCGTGCCGAGGCTCGTCCCGAGGAGCTTGAGCAGCAGCTGCAGGTTCACGTCCCAGGGTCCGCGCGGCTGGATGCGCGCGAGCGCGAGGATGCCGGCCGGCTCGTTCGGCCGGCCGAAGGCGATGAAGAGGATCGAGCCGAGCTGCAGCTCGGAGAGCCGTCGCGCCTCGGCGAGCTGGTCGCGGCGGGGCGAGGCGGTATCGCGTAGCTCCGTGAGCCGCAGATGCTCCAGGCGGGACTCGAGCCAGGGATAGCCTCCGAGCGGCTCGCCCCGGAGGCCTTCCGGCTGGCAGGGCGCGAGGCCGCGCCGCGCGACGTGAATCTCTCCGAAGCGCCGGTCGGCACCGATCAGCGCGACGAAGGCGCAGTCGCTCGCCGTGAGGTCCGCCAGCGTCTCGAGACTGCGCCGGATGCACTCGTCGGCCGACTCCCGCTGCAGATTCTGCAGGTCCACGGCGATCTTGGTGCACTCGACGTCGATGCCGAGAGCCGGCGGCGTCGACCGGCCGGTCCAGGCATCGGAGGCAAGGACGTCCGAAGCCGTAAGCTCCGCGGGCATTTCCGGCGGCATGCTCGACATCGCGGGTCGTCTCCTCCCCTCAGTAAATCCAGGCCTTTACAGTGTTGCAGACCCCCGCAACGCCCGCGGCGACGTGCGTCATGGGCTCGACCGGCATCGCTCAGGCTAGTGACGTCGGCTATCTGTCGCACGCACGCGCCAGCGTGCGGACAATTCTCGCACATTAAATCAGGAATACAAGCTAAGATACTGTTCGAACTGGATTTTGACCCCCAGGAATCGCCGGGCTAGGGGGGACGGGCCGATCCCGGGTCCGTGCCCGGGCTCGAAGCGCTCACGCGAGGGCTGCGCGCGCGACTCCATACAGCCGCTTGAGCTCCCGCTCCATCTCCCCCTGCAGCCGCTCGAGGCCTCCGGCGTCGGTCACCCGTGGGACGTACCGGGGCGGGCCGACGGCGATGGCGACCCGGGAGAGCGGCACGGGAATCACGAACTTGTCCCATTTGATGAGCCAGGCGCGGGAGGCGGCGTAGGCCATGGGCAGCATCGGGCGTCCCGACATCTGGGCGAGCAGGATGGCGCCGGGCTTGAACTTGAAGCGCGGCCCGCGCGGCCCGTCGGGAGTGATGATCGGCGAGATGTTCTCCTTGACGAGCGCCTGGTAGTAGTCGCGCAGGGCCCGCGCGCCCGTATGGGACGAGGAGCCGCGGATGACGGCCGCGCCGGCCCGGCTCGCAATCATCGCGCCGAGCTCGCCGTCCACCGAGGGGCTCACGAGCCACCCGACCGTGAGCCCGCGTGAGCGCTGCTCGAGCAGCAGTTTCGCGCAGTAGAGCTGATGCTGGTGCCAGTAGCAGGGGATGAGGGAGGGCGCGGCCGCGATCGCCTCATCGAGATAATGAGCGCCCTCGACGCGCACCACGCGGCACATGAGCCACCAGCCCCTGATGATCGCCGTGGCGAGCGGAACGGCAAGGCGGTAGAGCAGGCGCCGGGTCGCCGTCATGCGGCGGCCCGAGCGCGTGCTCGTCCGGTACAGGGTGTTGCGCAGCCCGCCTTCCGGGCCGTGGTCGCTCATGCGCCGCGCCACGCAAGGCGCGCGGGCCACCGGGCGCGACGAGGCCGCACAGCGAGACGGGACCGCGCACGGAGGCGATGCCGCACGGCGAGACGGGGCCGCGCGGCGCGGCATGCCGCGAGAGCAAAGCGCTTCCGGTAAGATGACCCCATTCTGTCATCATCCACGTACTGCATGACCGCGACCGAGCCGGCTCACCGCCAGCCGCCCGAAGCCGAGACCCCCTTCGACATCGGCTCCACCGAGGACTCGCTGGAGCGGATGACCGAGCTCTACGCCCGCCTCGGCGACATCTACCGGGTCTACTCTCCCAGCCGGAAATCCTACGCCTACGTCGTCAATCACCCCGACGACGTGAAGCGGGTGCTCGTCGCCAACCACCGCAACTATACCAAGGGAATCGGGCTCGACCGCGTGAAGATCCTGCTCGGCAACGGCATCATGACGAGCGAGGGCGAGCTGTGGCGGCGCCAGCGCTACATGATGCAGCCGCTGTTCCACCGGCGCGTGATCACCGAGTTCGCCCGCGTGATCGGCGAGGCGAACGACCGCTTCGCGGAGCGCTGGGAAGGCCTCTGCCGCCGCGGCGAGCGGGTCAACGTCACCGACGAGATGAGCGAGCTCACCCTCGATATCGTGCTGCGCTCGATCTTCGGACGCGACCTCGAGCGGCTCTCGCAGGAGCTCGGCGGCAACCCGTTCGAGGTAGTCACCCGCGAGCAGGCGCGGAACCTGCAGTTCGCCTACAAGTTCCGCTCCCTCACCAAGCACGTGGCCGGCTTGATCCGCCGGCGCCGCGAAGGGCGGGAGGAGCACGCGGATTACGTCGGAATGCTGATGAGCGCCCGAGACAAGGAGACCGGCGAGGCGATGAGCGAGCGGCAGCTGATCGATGAGATCATGACACTCGTCGTCGCCGGCCACGAGACGACGGCGAGCGGGCTCAACTGGACCTGGTACCTGCTATCCGAGCACCCCGACGTCGATGCGCGCCTGTTTGCCGAGGTGAGCGCCGCCCCGGAGATCTCCGCCCCGAGCCTCGCTGAGATGGAATCGCTCCCCTACACGCAGCAGGTGATCAGCGAGACGCTGCGGCTCTATCCGCCCGGCTGGCTGCTCTCACGGCGCGCCGTCGGGCCCGACGTGCTGAGCGGGTACGAGATCCCCGCGGGCACGGACGTTCTGCTTTGCCTGTACCTGCTGCACCGGCACCCGCGATACTGGAAGGACCCCGACGCCTTCCGGCCGGAGCGCTTCGCGCCCGACCACGAGGCCGAGCGGCCGCGCTTCGCGTACATGCCTTTCGCCGCGGGCCCGCGGCATTGCATCGGCGAGACGTTCGCCCTTTACGAGATGCTCATGCACCTGTACAAGCTCGCGCGGCGCTTCCGGCTCGCCCGCGACTGCGACGAGCCCATCGCGCTCGAGGCCCAGATCAACCTTCGCACCCGCAAGCCACTCTACATGAGGCTGGAACGCCGCTAATGCCCAATGTCGCCACGCTCACCGAGCTCATCGAAGCGAACCGCAAGGTCCCGCGCCACATCACGTATCTGGAGGGAGAGCAGAGCGAGCGCACGGTCACCTTCGCCGAGCTGTACGAGCGCGCCCTCGGCATCCTGCACCACCTGCAGCGCCTCGGCGCTCGCCGCGGCGACAAGCTCATCCTGTTCCTCAACGACAACGAGCAGTTCCTCGACGCCTTCTGGGCGGCCGTCCTCGGAGGCATCGTGCCGGTGCCGGTCGCGGTGGGCATCAGCGACGAGCATCGCCAGAAGCTCCTGCGCATCGCGCGCAAGCTCGGCGCGCCCTTCCTGTACTCCGACCGGCGCTCGCTCGAGCGCATCGGAGCGCTCGCCGCCTCGGTCGGCGAGCAGAAGACTTTCGATCAGCTGAGAGGCCGCGCGTTCCTCGTCGATCAGCTCGACGACATCTCGCGCGCCGGCAAGCCCGCCCGCGTCGCGCCGAACGACGTGGCCTTCATCCAGTTCTCCTCCGGCTCGACCAGCGAGCCGAAGGGCGTCGTCCTCACGCACCGAAACATCCTTGCAAACAGCGACGGCGTCACGCAGGCCGGCGGCCTCACGGAGAGCGACGTGAGCCTCTCCTGGATGCCCCTCACGCACGACATGGGCCTCATCGGCTTCTGCATCTACATGTTCGCAGCCCACATCAGCATCAACCTGATGCCGACGGAGCTGTTCGTGCGCCGCCCCCTGCTGTGGATGACGTTCGCGACGCGCAAGCGCGCGAGCATCATCTGCTCGCCCAACTTCGGGTATCGGCACTACCTCAAGGTGCTCGGGGATCGTCCGGTGGAGGGGCTCGACCTCTCCTGCGTCCGCCTCATCTTCAACGGCGCCGAGCCGATCTCCGCCGCCCTGTGCAATGAGTTCCTCGAGCGCCTCGCGCCGGCGGGGCTCAAGCGGGAGTCGATGTTTCCGGTCTACGGGCTCGCCGAGGCCTCCCTCGCGATGACCTTTCCCGCCCCGGGCGCTCCCTACCGCGCGATCAGTCTCGACCGCCACCACCTCGGCGTCGCAGAGGCGCCGCAGCCCGTGGCGGCCGGCTCGCGCGATGCGGTGGAGCTCGTCTCGGTCGGCCGTGCGATCCCGTACAGCCGCTTGCGCATCACGGGAGACGACGGCCGGACTTTGCCCGACGGCATCGTCGGGAACATCGAGATCGCGGGCGACAACGTCACGAGGGGCTATTACGAGGACCCGCAGGCGAACGCCTCGACGATCACGGCCGACGGCTGGCTGCGGACGGGGGACCTCGGTGTCATCGACGGGGGCGAGCTGTTCATCACGGGCCGCGCGAAGGAGATCCTGTTCGTCAACGGACAGAACTACTACCCGCACGACCTCGAGCGCATCGCCCAGCGGGCCGAGGGGCTCGATCTCGGCAAGGTCGTCGTGGGCGGCGTCCGCCCGCCCGGCGCGCAGACGGATCAGCTGATCGTGTTCGTCCTGCACCGCGCGGGGCTCGAGGAGTTCCTGCCCGTCGCGGCCGAGGTGACGCGCCTCATCAACGAGCACACCGGGCTCGAGGTGTCCGAGGTCGTCCCCGTCAAGCGCATCCCCAAGACGACGAGCGGCAAGATCCAGCGCCACCTGCTCGAGCGCGACTACGAGGAGGGAGGGTTCTCCGCCGAGCTCGCTCAGCTCGCGGCGCTCCGCGAGGCACGGCGCGGCCCGACGAGCACCTCGCGCACCGAGATCGAGGAGAAGCTGCGGACGATCTGCGACGCCGCGCTCGA